>JBKSNB010000086.1:0-46601 GCA_046882025.1 Alphaproteobacteria bacterium
TCGCAGGCCAAAGCACCCACGATTCTTTAAACATGCGAAACAACACTTACAAATCGTTTGTATCAATGCCACGATCACGCAACATTTTAACAATAACAGAATCTTCTTTCTTTGCCTTTAGGTTTTGCACACCCTTTTCAAATCCCTTTTTATTTCCAGGCATTTTAGTTGTCATATGTATACCCCTTTTAAATTCAACTATGTTCTGCAATATACACCAACAAAATATTTTGTCAAGTATATTGTTTTTCATCAACCAATTCTTGCATCAACACCTATCGCACAATACCGCCAGGGATTTCCTTGACCTCCAATGCGATGGGGGCAGGATTTGCCTTTTCGGTATAGTGAACTTCCTTAACAACGCGAACACGTCTGTTTTCTGCATTTGCAACACCATCTGGCGTTGGAACCTTTAAATCTTCTTCACCTGCAGACACCGCTATAATTTGACTCGCCGGTATACCATATTCTATCAGCATTTTTTGCACCGCCTCTGCACGGCGCCCACCCAACGCATAATTATAACTTTGTGAACCCATTGTATCTGTATGCCCAACAACCGTCACCTTGATATTCTTATTTTCCTGGGTTGCAGTTGCCAACTGTTTAATCAACGCCTGATATTCTGGTTTTATTGTTGATTTATCAAAATCGAAACGCACTTCAAAAATTTCTTCCATAACATGCTGTTTTGGTTCTAATGGAATCTGTTGAACCTTGATCATTGTTTTATCGCCAGATGCCGCCTGCAATTTATCCAAGCGTGCATTTATCGCCGCCAATTCAGACCGCATAGCCATCATCATATCAATAAATTCCTGACGTGACACCAATTCTTCTGAAACGATGGGTTCATTTTGGCAATCACATGGTGCAACAAAAACACTGGTATCACCACATGTTGTTGAAACATTGTTTTCCCCCTGTTCTGCAGACGCCGCATCACATGCCGGTTGAGCCGCACAATCACACCCTGCATCAGCATCAATATCATTAGCCACAAAACCACGCACAGATTTATCCATGGCCCTAACCGAATTATCCACTGCCTTAACAGATTTATTTGCGCCATAAATATTTTGATTAAATGTCAGTGGCTGAACCGGCACAGGATTTATCAAATGTTCAGGAATATTAACATTATTAACAATGATAACCCCATCACGCGAACGTGACGTTGCCTGCATTGCCGCCATTGTCATTGTTTCAGGATAATACTGCTGTTCCTGGACAACAGGTTTAACATTTTCAACAATAGTTTGCTCTGATTTTTGGGTTGAAACGACCTGACCGCCGATACAATCACGCAACGCATTCATAGATTTGTAATACCGATCACGACATTTTTCTGCGGTTGCGTTCTGACCACTTGCAGACGCAGACAACCAACAATCAAATTTTGCCTGAACCTCTGCCGCCAATTCAGGATTCGAATATGTTGCATCACTTCTAAACTGATCCATTATATCATTATAGGCAGTATACAATTCGTACGATTCCTGTTCATCATCAATTTGCCAATCTGACAAAGATTCTGGGAACGGCGTTTCGCCCGAAAACGCTGCGACTGCTTTCTGGGCAAAACGTTCACCCATATCAGGATAACCACTAGTCCGCGCATTATAAATTGCATACGAACGATAATTCATCGCCAACTGATTCAAGAAAGAATCCTTATGCGGTGCCGAATAAACATCCAACTGTTCGATATAATCGACCGTTGGCGTATCAAATGCGACATATTCATCATTATTCGTTCCCGCGCATCCGACCAGCCCAACAACCCCAACCACCGATAAAACACGCATCACAGACACAACAGATATAACATTTTTCATAAAAAAATCCTTTCCTATTTGTGTTTAATTATACAAAAAATCGTATATTTAGTAAAGCAGAAAAAAAGTCCTAAAAAATATTATTTATCCAAAAACTGTGCGGCGACACTGCCCAACGAAGACAAACCGCCCAATCCTGCCCCACTATTTGTCAAGTTCGAAACCGATTGCATAATCGTTGCCGTATTCGTTTTTGCACCAACGTTGCCCATCGTATTCTTCAAGAATTCACCCCATGCGTCACGTTTTTTCGCACTCAAACGTGAATTTGAACAAGAATCAACCTTGTCTAATATCTTTGCTGCCATTGTTGCCTCTGTTGCGGTATAATCAGCCGGCGAAAAATCGACCAGATTAAACACATCATAAATATTAGAAATTGTTTTTCTGTTTTTAGACGACGCACTGCACAAACCATCATCACAATATTCACCAACGGACGCCATTGGATAACCATCCCATATTGCACCCTTATCATCAAAACAATCCCAGCATAATTCGACACCGGTTAATTCTGCTTCACCATTCTGAACATGCGTTCTATACGGCACAGCACCACAACACATGTGCAATCCCAGTGCTTCACGTGCAGACATTGCGCCCGTTTTTGCCCATTCCTTTATCATATTATTAACAAAGGTTATTTCCGTACTGGTTGGCTGACATTCCGCATCCAACGCACGTTGTTTCGCACTTATTTCCTTAATACCACTGGCGAGTGACAGCACCGTCGGCACCAAACTGGTTGTTGTATCGATTGCACTCTGTTGCTGTGTTGCGACAGGCGCGGCCTTTTTCACAGCAACCGCCCCCATGGCATCAGCACACGCCAACGCAGTTAACAAACCAACAAAGAACAGTGTGTTTCTTTTCATCTCTCTTAGGACAGATTGTAGCACAAAAAAAGAAACAAATAAATATAAAAATTGCTTTTTGTTTTATGGCGCGCTACCATACCCAGTATGCCGAACGACACACGCAGTTTTTTGATTTTTAGGAAACACAAACGCCTGACCCGCCTGCGCCAATTTTTTTTCACAGGTTGGGGATTGGTTATGATTGCGTCATTGATTGCGGGCGCCCTGTTTACCAAGCAGATTTTATGGACACCAATATCTGCGATAAATATGACGGATATTGTCAGCAACCAATTCAAAATGTCGAATGCATCATTTTATGGCACCGACAAAAATGGCGAACCTTTTTCTGTTCGGGCATCTTCTGGGCGCCAGGAATACGACAACCCAAACATTGTTTTTTTAGACAATGTTTCCGGCACAACGGTCAGGATTGACAACAACAAAAAAATCACAGATAATATACGTGCCAACACCGCCCGATATGACCGCAAGGCAAAAACATTAACACTGCTGGGGCATGTCCGCATCGATTCCAGTAACGGCGACAAAATATTAACAGATGAAATGGTGATACAATTATGATTAAACAATCTGAATTACGTATCGAACACTTATCGAAAACATACGGCAAACGCATGGTTCTGCGCGACATATCGCTGTATGCGCGCCAGGGCGAATCGGTTGGGCTGTTGGGACCGAATGGCGCGGGAAAAACGACGGCATTTTATTGCATAACAGGCCAGTTAAACGCAACCGGTGGTCAAATTTTTTTAAATTCCCAGGATATAACCCACCTGCCGTTTTACCAACGTGCGCGTCTAAAAATCGGCTATCTACCCCAGGAAAACAGTGTTTTCCGCGGTCTGTCGGTCGAAGATAATATTATGGCAATTCTGGAAGTGGTCGAATCGAATCGGAAAAAGCGCACCGAAAAATTAAACAATCTGTTGCATGAATTTGATATCGAATCGTTGCGGCACAGTCCTGCAACCGCACTGTCGGGGGGCGAACGTCGACGTGTGGAAATCGCACGCGCATTGGCCAACGATCCAAAATTTATATTACTGGACGAACCATTTGCCGGCATTGATCCAATTGCCGTTAACGAAATTAGATGCCTGGTATCACAATTAAAGAATCGTGGTTTGGGTGTAATAATTACCGACCACAACGTTCGTGAAACACTTGGCATTACCGACCGCAGTTATGTTTTACACGACGGATTGATTTTGAAACACGGCACCAGCAACGAAATAATTCACGACAAAATGGTGAAAAAGGTTTATCTGGGCGAAGATTTCACAATGTAAACCGCTACGCGGGGACGGTGGAAAACAAACGAAGGTTTAAATTGCATCGCCCAAAAAATATTTATTGTCAACATATGCAATCTAACAATCGTTGAAAATCTGTTTTTTTGTGTTTTGTAAAAATTGAATTTTTTGAAAAAAGTGATTGAATTTAAACCTTGGTTTTCGCACCAGTTTTTAGCAAAAAATACACCGCACCAAACGGCGCGGTTATGTTATAACACAAATTTATGTAGAACCTATTCGGTTTCGTTTTCAGCAATTTCATCGTCTGAATCTTCATCAACCGCGTTCAAATCTATTTCCTTTGGAACACCCAAGATATCTTCTATCTTCTCTGACGCGGCATCCAAATCCATTTTATGCAATACGGCAAATTCCTGGGCCATACGTTCCAACGCACGCAAATACAACTGGCGCGCAGAAAATGTCATTGTATCCGCCGCACTGCGCCGTTGCAGGTCACGTACCACCTCTGCCAGTTTCATGGGGTCACCCGAATTAATATTTTCTTCATATTGTGCGGCACGACGCGCCCATATCATACGTTTTGCACCCGCACGCCCCTTGGCCGACGCAATCGCTTCATCCATTTTTTTCGCACTGGTCAATGGTCGCAAGCCAGAAATTTCCGCACGTTCCAACGGGACACGCAACGTCATATGATTCCGTTCGAAATCAATAACCAACATTTTTATTTTCTGACCACCGATAACTTGTTCTTCGGTGCGAACCAATTTACCAACGCCCTGGGTTGGATAAACAACAAACTGACCCGCCTTAAAATCTAACTTCTTATTTGGCATACTATACACCTTTGTTTAGGTTGCCACCCTCTCTCGTTTCGTCTAATTATACCACAAAAATATCAAAAAACAAATATTTAGGAAACTTTATCTGGGCAATTTACGAATACTAGTTGTACGGCGCACACTGGATGCCTTGACCGTCTCTGGCGTTGTAACCCGTTCAGTGCAAACATATTCGTCACCCTGTAAAACCGCAACCTGGCCCGCAGGACAATTCGGTTTTTCCAAACGCCACCCAAAACAAGACCCCTTTTGATACGACATATACGCCGAACGTTCTGTCGCAGTGTACCTATATGCACCATATCGCGGATTCCATTCACCAACGCGTTCACCATTACACCATTTACGTTCACCAAAACACGTAACACAATTTCCGGCATTGTCGCACAACTCATTCGGACCAGATAAACGATATCCAGAATTTGCACTATCCCCGCTGCCCATGTATTTACCCGTTTCTAAATCCAGGCACCATACACGTTGACATTGAAACGTGTTAATATTATCAATACGTTTAGATTCAACCAACGCATACCCATCACCGCACGAAAACGCACCATGTGCATTCGCTGCAATAAAACAACAAAAAAATAAAAACAATATCTTTTTCATCTGTAATTTATATTCTACTATTTTTCTATGTTTTTTCCACACGTTTTTTATTGCCCCAAACCAGCCGGCGAAAAACGCCCAACATTTTTGAACAATTCTTCAAACGCATTTAATTCTATTGCGGCCGGAATATCCGTTTCCCCAGATGCAATTCTGACATCTGGCAAATCAGAATCATGCAATATTTGTGTTTTTGTCACACGACCATTTTTAACCCATGCCAGCAAAATCGTCTTGTCATCATATGTGTGTTTAAACGGCCCCCAAAAATTTTCATTTGCACCATAATATATCCAAACTTCATCACCATAAATTGTTTTTGTCTGGGGATCACCAACCAAATTCTGCAATTGTTTTGTTGTTTTAATGGTTGAAATCTGTTCATCTATATCAGATGGGAAAACATACCCACGATGCTTGGTCTGTAATGCACACCCAGAAATCACGACACAAAATAAAATCAATAATATTTTCTTCATTTCTTTTCATCCTTTACGTTATCCATTGCAAATTTTGCAATATATTTTTTTAAGTCACTTTTGTATTTATTATTAACCTTGGCCATATTAACCAATTTATCAAAATTCTGGTTTGCCGCACGTGCCGCCCCAAATCGCGATTCGGTTTTCAGGAAATCTTCCAATGGAACAATTTCATCTGTATTAGAATCCATTGTTAATGGATAATGCCCCTCGCCTATCAGGCGCGGATCGAATCGGTATAACGGCCACGCGCCCGTCTGAACCAACCGAGTTTGATGTTCAGGCGCATTCTGCAAATTAAACCCATGTGCGATACATGGCGCATACGCCAATATCAGCGATGGACCATCAAAACTTTCGGCTTCACGCAGGGCATGTATCGCCTGGGCTTGATTTGCCCCCAATGCAATCTGGGCGACATAGGCACCAGACATCATCGCAATCATACCCAAATCTTTTTTTGCACGTTCCTTGCCACCGATAGCAAACTTCATACTGGCACCGAACGGTGTTGCCTTGGACTGCTGACCACCAGTGTTTGAATACCCCTCAGTATCCAGGACCAAAATATTAACATTTTCCCCACTATGCAACACATGATCCAAACCACCATATCCAATATCGTATGCCCAACCATCACCACCAATAATCCATACTGATTTATCAACAATTGAATCCAGTAACACTTCGGCCTGACGAGCAATTGGATTTTTAAATCGTTTCAGTTTTTTTCGCAAATCCGATTCAGTTTCACGTTGTTTCACAACAGAATCTATGTCAAAAACCGCATCTGCATTTTCTATCTGCAATTCATGCAACAACGCACGCAACGCATCACGTTTTTGGTTTAATGCGATTCGCATCCCCAGGCCATATTCCGCATTATCTTCGAACAACGAATTCGACCACGCAGGTCCCCGACCATTAGAATCCGTTGTCCATGGTGTTGTTGGCAAATTTGCACCATATATCGACGAACAACCGGTTGCATTGGCAACAATCATACGGTCACCAAACAGGTGCGATAATAATTTTATATATGGTGTTTCACCACACCCAGCGCACGCCCCCGGAAATTCAAAATAATGCGGCAATAATTCAATATGCTTTGGAATATTCAAATTTAATTTATCGCGTGATATATCTGGAATTTTCTGTGCTGTGTCAAACGCAACCTGATTCACATCGGCATCTTGCTTTTTAATCATAGACAACGCATGCACAGGGCAATTCTTGACACATATACCACACCCGGTGCAATCAGCCGGTGATATTGTTAATGTATAATACATTCCTTCGCCCAATTCAGGTGTTTTCATCGGGACAACTATGACACCATGCTTTTCTGCCTCATCCGCCTGTTGCCTGGTCATAACCTTGATACGAATGGCCGCATGCGGGCACAGCATTGAACATTTTCCACATTGAATACACTTATTCAAATCGCATGTTGCGACGTTTTCAGAGATTCCGCGTTTTTCATATTTTGATGTTCCAACTGGGTATTGCCCTGCCCCAAACGCACCATCAACCTTAAAACGTGACACAGGAATTTCATCCCCATGATTTGCCGCAATTTCACCCAAGGTTCCCGCAATCTCAGCCGGTGCATCAGCTGTCATCGCAGGCACAAAATCAGGCGCAAAATTTGACACCGATGATGGCAATTTATACTGCACCAAATAATCGGATGCCGTATCAACCGCACTCCAATTCGCCTGAACAACATCCATCCCCTTTTTGCGATATGTTTTTTCAATGGCATCCTTGGCACTGTCTGCTGCAACCTTAGGGTCAATAATTTTAGTCAAATTAAAGAAATTCAACATTATAAATGTATTTATCCTATTGCCCAGCCCCAGTTTCGCCGCAGCACTGTTTGCATCCAAGAAATATACATTTGCACGCATACGTATCAGATGCGCCTGAACATCGCGTGGCAGATTTGCAAATGCGACATCAGGGGACATGGACGTATTAATCATAACCGTCCCCCCGGGTCGCAATGCCTTAAACACATCAAAACGCTGTGCAATCATAAAATTAGACACACTTATAAAATCAGCCGATTCAACCAGATATTCACTCTGAATTGGTTTTGTTGAAAAACGAACATGCGATGCCGTCAATCCACCTGATTTTTTAGAATCATAAACCGCATAAGATTGCGGATACAATTCAGAATTTTCACCAACAATTTTTACAATATTTTTGACTGCGCCAACCGTTCCATCAGACCCAATACCATACAATATCGCGGTTTTAACATCTTTATCTTCGATTGAAAACGCATTATCTGTGGCCAAAGACAGTCCACTTAAATCATCATCAATACCAACCGTAAAATTATGATGTAAATCGCCACGCATCATAAATTCATATATCGCCTTAACATCGCGTGGGGTAAATTCCTTGCTGCCCAAACCATAGCGACCACCAAACACAGACACACCACATGGAACAATCGTTTTAATATCCTGGTATAATGGTTCACCAATACTGCCCGGTTCCTTGGTTCTATCTAAAACAGCAACCTGCTTAACCGTTTTTGGCAACGCATGCAAAAACGCATCAACCGGGAACGGACGATACAAATGTATTTTTATCAAACCCAATCCCTTGGGTAAAAAGCGCAACGTCTCAGAAATCGTTTCACACGCAGACCCCATGGCAACAATAACATTTTCCGCCTTTTTATCACCGACATATTCAACCAGCGAATAATTGCGACCCGTCAATTTAGAAAATTCATCCATAACATTTTGCACAATTTCCGGGGTATTTTGATACAGCGGGTTTGCGGCCTCGCGCCCCTGGAAATAAACATCTGGATTCTGGGCTGTGCCACGAATCGATGGTCTGTCCGGTGACATACCACGACTGCGCGCCGCAACAACCATATCATCCGGCAACAATTTAGACAAAACATCATCATCTATGCGGCTTAGGCGTGATTCTTCATGACTAGTTCTGAAACCATCAAAGAAATGCAAAAACGGGACACGACTGCGCAATGTTGCCGCATGGGCAATTGCCGCCATATCGTGTGCCTGTTGCACATTGTGGGACGACAACATTGCAAACCCAGTCCCACGCACAGACATAACATCACTGTGGTCACCAAATATAGATAACGCATGCGTTGCAATCGCGCGCGCCGCCACATGCATAACAAACGGTGTTTGTTCACCCGCAATTTTATACATATTCGGAATCATTAACAGCAATCCCTGGGACGCCGTAAATGTTGTTGCCATTGCCCCCATCTGTAATGCCCCGTGCAAGGCACCCGCCGCACCAGCTTCTGACTGCATTTCTATAATTTCTGGAATTGCGCCCCAAATATTTTTCTTGTGCTGGAACGTCCAAGAATCCGCCAATTCACCCATAGTACTGCTGGGGGTAATCGGATAAATCGCCGCAAAATCAACACATCGATACGCGACATCCGCCGCCGCCCAATTTCCATCAACAATCAAACTTGTCATTATATTTCCTCGCGCTTTCTCTATCAGGCATGATGATAGCCACTTTATAAAACCAACGCAAGAAATAATAAAACACCACTTGACAAACAAAAATTTTTGTGTCATATTTGTATCAACAAACAAAAAAAGGACAAAGATTATGACAAGATTAAAAAGTGTTCCAACAATCTACGCAATCTCTAAAGACGTCCGTACGCAAAAGGCGGATGTTGAAGACGGGAATTTTTTACTTCAAATTCATAATGCTGTAAAAAATCTGGATATCAAACAGGCAATAAATCTGTTAAAACAAACAGATATGATAAAACTGTTCATTTTTAACTATAACAACCCGGCAGATAGGCCAACACTATTTACAGTCCAGCAACATCTTGGACGTGTTAACCCGTGTCTTAATCAAAACCAACATTGTCCTTACGTTTTGTACGCCTTGCTATTACCAATGGTTGAAAAACCACAATTTTATTTCAAATATTTCAGTGATGAAGAATTAAAAAATTTGTACGAAATAATACGATTTGTTCAATTGCAGGGTTTAACAAAACCGAATAAGGACAAATGCGATGAAAAATTATCTGAATTAAACAAAAACCTAACAGAAACCAAAGACAAAGACATGGTTCAAACTTTTGTCAGATCGTATCACCGTGTTCAAATAATCAAGGATGTAGCAGACTTATGGCCAGACGCAGAAAAAATATTTAGCAACTGGGTTAAAGCACTAGAATCCAACAAACAAAATGAATCTACACCGCAATTAGTAACACAGAACAAAAAAAGTTCAGACGATTTGGCACCACACGAACTTACAAAAGTATTCCACGTTGCAGCAACTGCGATAACCCAAAAAACTTTGGAAGATATTAGTTATTATTTACCTGCGGATGCGATTGTTCAAAAAAAATCTAAAGTTGGCAGTGATAAACTATATTTAAAACGCGACTATCTGGAACAATTTGAAACTATATTTAAGCGCGATTACTATAAAAAAGCGCAACGAGTTACCAAACCAAAACCAGCCGCAACAGAATCCACCAAACATAAATCGGCTAAAAACGAAACTGCGCCATCAGCCAGCATTGCAACAAAACCAGAAACAATTAAACAAACCACTTCTTCGGAACGAACCACAGAAGACCTTGAAGGCATTGAAGTCCTTGAAAGACAAGCATTATCGTTGTCAACTAGCGAAGATGAAATCTATGCCAAACACAAAACGGAAAAAAGTTCTGATGAACGTGCCAAACTGCGTGACGAATTAGGGCGAATCAGCGACCAACGTGCCGAGATCGAACAAAACATTATTGAATTACGCAAGGCAGACGCAAAAGTAAAATCTGCACTTTCCGAATACAACAAACTACTGGCTAGTGTTAAGGCACAAATTAGAAACCAAACAAAAATATATTAAAACCAAAAGGACATAAAAATGTCCTTTTATTTTTCTCCTTTGTCTGCAATTTCAAAAACATTTGAAGTAACAGAAATATCATTACGTTCTTGTATTTTACCCATGGCGATAACCATATCCATTGCACGTTGCAATTGGTAATCCTGGGCATCTTTTTCCTCGTCTGTTAATTCTTTATCTTCGTCATCATCTGTTTTTTTAGATTCACTTTTTTTGCTTTTATCGTTTTTCAAAGAATTCTTAAACGATGCCTCTGAATAATCACTGTTACGCTTTTCTATTACTTCCAATTTACTCTGCAACACTTCTACATCTGGGGTAATACCCTCATTCTGAATTGATTTGCCACTGGGGGTATAATAACGCGCAATTGTAATATGAATGGCTGTACCATCACCCAATGGTTTTTGTTGTTGCACACTGCCCTTGCCAAAACTCTGGGATCCCATAACCAATGCGCGCCCATTGTCCTGCAGTGCACCCGCCACAATTTCTGAGGCAGATGCCGACCCATGGTTTATCAAAACGACAATAGGTTTTCCATTTATCAAATCCCCTGGATTTGCGAAACTGCGTTCTATGTTATTTTTATCCTTACCCCGTGTAGATACAATTTCACCACCATCTAAAAACGCATCAGAAACATCTATCGCTGCCGTCAAATACCCACCGGGATTATTACGAACATCCAAAACATATCCAACGACATTTTTCTTTTCTAACTTCTTAATCGCATCCTTTAATTCCTTGGTGGTCGTTGCCCCAAAATCAGAAATACGAATATACCCAATTAACGGCGAATCTTCATCCGAATCGGCCAAACGTTTTTCTTCGGCCTTAACTGATTTAACTTTTATAATATCACGTTTCAACGTAATTGTTTTTGGTTCACTATCTTCGGAAACAATTGTCAACTTAACCTTGGTTCCAGGTTTACCCTTCATTTTTTTAACTGCCTGATTCAACGTCAAATCAAACACCTGTTCGTCATCAATCCTGATAATATAATCACCCGCCTTGATACCTGCACGCGCCGCCGGCGTATCATCAATGGGCGAAATAACGCGAACCGCACCCTTGTCACTGGTAATTTGAATTCCCAAACCACCAAAAGTCCCCTGCGATTTATCGTTAAAATCTTTAAAATCATCGGCATTAAGGTATGAAGAATGCGGATCCAATTCGTTTAACATCGCATTCATTGCCGCTTCTAACATTTTCTTTTCATCGGCTTCTTCGACAAAATTATCCCGTGCCGTTTCAAAAACCAGCGCAAATTTTTTCAATTCATCATAAATTTGTTCATCTGTTAAATGTTTAACAGGCTCATCTTTTTTACCCTTGACCGCACCAAACGACATAACCGGACTTAAAACCAGCATCAACAAAACAATAACTTTCTTTATCATACGCCAAACCCTTTATTTGTAAAACAAGCATAATTCAAAAAAAACATCCCCGCAACATCATTTTACACAACACCGCTTGACAAAATGTGTTTTTTGTATTACCATACCAAGTATGACAAAACTAAAAGATCTTAATCATGGTCGTGAAACATACGCCGTATATTACGGCGATAGGTACGTATTAAAACGTCCCCTGCCCGACACAGGCGAAGAAGCACAAAAAAAATGGTTGGCCAAACAACACAAAACCCAGGAAACCATAAATTTAATTCGTGATGTTCAAAACCCTACGTATAATGTTCCTGAAATGGTATTTATAAACGATGACGAATTTCAAATCTTGGAAGAACGTGCGTTGGGGTATCCGTTAACACGTGATTTATACCGTAAATTATCACGTCGTCAACAATATGAAATTATAAACAGTATTGGTGCATTCTTGGTCGACATGAACGAACTAAAACCCGTTCAGCCCTGTGTATCGCACAAAATCGCAGACGAACTAAAATTTAATCGTTTAAACAATTTTATTGAAAACAAGATGCCTAAATTTTTCAACGTCAATGATATTAGGCAAATTGCAAAAATTCGTGACAAAGTCGGACTATTTGAATACGAAACGTTTCCCGCATGGTCACACTGTGATTTAAACCCTGGAAATGTAATATACGATCCCGAAACCAGCAAGTTATCCTTTATAGATTTTGCCGAAGCAAACTATCGTTTTGTATATCGCGATATTTTCGCATCACTACAAATCGAATTAGACATCTGCAAACAAGTATATGACATCTATACTAAATTACATAATAAAACATTGTATCCTATACCCAGTATCAAAAACGATAAATTACGCGAAATAATGATGTATCGTATAATGGTTGTATGGTTAAAACGCTTTATCAAAGCCGCCGACGATTTACGTATCAATCCACGTGATGAAAAAAGCATCCGCAACAACATAGAAAAAATAGAATTTATGCGTGAACAAATAACGAACTTTCAGTTACTGCAACGCAAAATGTCAAAGTAAATCATTCTTCTTTGAACAAATATCCCGGATCAACTGCCTTGTTATTACGTCTGACTTCCAAATACATTTCTGTTTTACTGTTATCCATGCGTCCGACTGGTTCACCGGCTAAAACCTCTTGATCAATCAAAACATCTATTTCACCCAGATTTGTCATAACAGTATTATACCCATTTTTGTGTGACATAATTATTACACGACCAAAGCCCTTAAAACTGTCGGCGAATTTAACGATTCCATCCGCAGGTGCTGCGACCAAGGCATCACCACGTGTTTTTATTCGCCACCCATCAGATTTTAACCCCAACGCTGTTTTTTCACCGTATCGAACGATCACCCGCCCCCGCACTGGCAGATTTAATTTACGTTTTGAAAAGTGCGCATCCGCTGACATTTCCGAACTGCCGACGCCCGCGGATAATTCCGAAATACTTTTTGCACGCGCCGACAATTCGCGCAATTTTTTCTGGGTTGCAGATTGTTCTGCCTTTAATTTTTGATTTTGCGCAGACCGAGTTTTCAACAACTTGTCCAACTCTGTTTTTTCCTTGGTATATTTTTTAGCACTGCGATCCAATTTTTCTTTTTCAATTTCGCGACTATTTAAAATTCTTTCCAATTCTGCGACCTGTGCGGCGGCATGATTAATATCATCATCCACAGAATCTGCCATACCCGTCAAAATTGCAGACGTTAAAATATATTCACGCATATCATCAGAATCAAACGTAGGATGCGACGCAACGAACAAAATCATTCCCGCTGCATCACCCAGGTTTTCTTTATTTTTTTCCATTTCTTGAACAATTGCATCACGTTTAGCATCCAGTTCTGCTATTTTTTGCGATATTTTATCACGTTCTTCTTCCAAAGAACTAACCTTATCGGCCGCCTTAACCAATTGTTTTTTTGTTGTCGCGACATCACGTTCAGACACCTTGACCTGTTCATCCAGTTTTTTATTTTGTTGTTCGACCTGCTTAATTTCTGTCTGAATGCGTGCCAATTCATCCGCCACCACCCCAGGCGCAGACAAAAACACCAACAAAACCGCAACCAGTATCTGTTTCATTATTTTTTTACAATAACGCGCAAGAACACCTTTTTACCTTTTTGCACCATAAATTCATCATTGGGCGCCAAGACGAATTGAACATCCGTAATTTTATTACCATCAATTTGGATACCGCCCTGCTCTACATTTCTGCGGGCCTCAGATTTAGAATCAAACAGGCCAGACGCGACCAAGAAATCAACAATTTTCATATCAGCGGCCATATCAATTTCGACACTCGGAACATTTGACCAATCTGTACCCCCACCAAACAAAGCAGACGCGGCCGCTTCGGCATCACGCGCCGCGGCGGTTCCATGTGCAATTTCTGTTGCCGCAAACGCCAAACGTTTTTTTGCAACATTTAATTCTGCACCCTGCAACGCCGATAATTTTGCAATTTCATCCAACGGAATTTCCGTAAACAATTTCAAGAATTTTTCAACTAAATCATCGGGTGTATTGCGAAAATATTGGTAATATTCATATGGACTTGTTTTATCTGCATTAACCCAAACCGCATTTCCCGCAGATTTGCCAATTTTATTACCATTTGAATCAGTGATTAACGCGGTGGACATAACGAAAACTTCGCTCCCACATTTTTTGCGGACCAATTCGATTCCCATAACGGCGTTGCCCCATTGATCCGCACCACACAATTGCAATGTGCAATTATATTTTTTATACAGTGTCAGAAAATCAACCGCCTGAAACGTCATATAGTTAAATTCCAAAAATGTCATACCATTTTCCAGACGTTTTTTCACACTTTCCATAGATAGCATATGCGGCACTGTAAAATCAGTGCCAAATTGCGCCAAAAAATCAAGATGCGAATAATTTTTCATCCAATCATAATTATCCACCAATATTCCATCAGATGGCGCGTCACCAAACCGAATAAATTTCTGATACGAATGTTTCAGACCGGCAATATTTTTCTGTAACACTTCTTCACTCATCATTGGGCGACCAGAATCACGTCCCGATGGATCACCAATGCGACCCGTTGCGCCCCCAACCAACATTATCGGACGATGCCCAAACTTTTGAAACCAGCGCATCATCATAACCGGAACCAGATGCCCCACATGCAACGAATCAGCGGTTGGGTCACCGCCGAAATAGGCGGTAATTTTACCGTTATTCAGCGCATTATTCAACGCATCCATATTTGAAAACTGGTTTATAAAACCACGTGCTTGTAATTCCAATAATAATTCATTTTGCATATCTATCTGTTCCTTATTTCTTCACGAACGCATGATACATTAAATTCATACCCGTTTCAAGACCTTAGTTATAAAAACGAACCGCCCATTTGGGCGGTTGTCGTTTTTTTACCTAAAATGTTTTTTTAGTTCAACATTTTTGCAACTTCGTCCGCCAGGTTATCGTCACGTTTTTCGATACCTTCACCAACAACGTAATATGCAAAGCCCGCCAATTTACCGCCGGCCTCCGCAACGACCTGCTTTACTGTCTTGGATGCATCCATAACGAATGGCTGTTCTTCCAAAACTGATTCTGCATACCATTTATTGATACGACCCTGAACCATTTTTTCAACAACCGCTTCTGGTTTACCCGCTGTCGCACCAGATTCAATGAACACCTTCTTTTCACGTTCAACGGCCTTGGGGTCAACATCGGCAATTGTCATGAATTCAGGTTTATTCGCCGCAATGTGCATCGCGATTTTGTTTCCAATCTCTGCAATTTTTGGATCGTTACCGTCAATTGCAACCACAACACCAATCTGACCCATACCCGGAACCATCGCATTGTGAATGTATGAAAAGATATTGTCACCATGAACTTTCTCAATACGACGCAAATTCATATTTTCACCAATGGTTGCGATTGTTGCCGCGATATCGTCCTTGACTGCGTTCAATGTCGCATCAAAATCACCACCTAATTCCAACGCTTTGTTTGCAACATTTGCAACCAATGCCTGGAACTTTTCATTTTTGGCAACAAAATCTGTTTCTGCGTTCAATTCAACGACACAGCCCAGATTGTCACATTTTACAACCGTCACCAAACCAGATGCCGCAACACGACCAGATTTAGATGCCGCCTTAACAATACCCTTTTGACGCAACCAATCGGATGCGGCCTCAATATCGCCATTGTTTTCAACCAATGCCTTTTTACAATCCATCATACCTGCGGATGTTTTTTCACGCAGTTGTTGAATTAATTTTGCTGTTACTTCTGCCATATCTTTTTCTCCCACTGTTGATAGGTTATTTTGCGGCCTTGTCAGCCAATTTTTCACGACGTTCTGCACGTGCTTCTGATGTCTTAGATTTTACTTTGGCTTCTTTGGTTTTAATATCATGTTCCAAATCATCTGCCGCCGCATCCATCATATCAGATTGTGCCTTTTTACCAGCTGCACCACCCAAACGTTTTTCAATACCCGACAATATTGCATCAACGAATAAGTCACAATACAATTGTATCGCACGTGACGCGTCATCATTTCCTGGGACTGGGTAATCAACCAATTCTGGATTTGCATTTGTATCACAAATTGCAATTGTTGGAATATCCAAATTCTTGGCTTCATGAACAGCATTCAATTCACGTGGAACATCAATCACAACCATCGCCTGTGGCGTGCCATGCATTTCCAAAATACCACCAAATACATCACGTAATTTTTCAACTTCTTTGGTCATAACACCAACTTCTTTCTTGGTCAATCCTAATTTTTCAGCGTTTTCAATGTCAGATTCCATTTTCTTTAAACGGCGAATGCTTTGTGAAACAGTTGTCCAGTTCGTCAACATACCGCCCAACCAGCGATTATTAACATAAAATTGACCACAACGTTCAGCCGCGTCTTTAACAATATCCTTGGCCTGATGTTTTGTTGCAACAAATAATACCTTGCCACCAGCGGCCGCGATTGCTTCCAATGCAACCAATGAACGATGTAACAGCGGTGCCGTCTTGTTCAAATTAATAATATGAATTTTATCCTTAACCCCATAAACGTATGGTGTCATCAGTGGGTTCCAACGACGGGTGTGGTGACCAAAATGTGCCCCTGCTTCCATCAGTTGTTTCATAGTAAATGTCGGCAATGCCATAATTTTATCCTTTTTTCTGTTGTTATCCTCGTTGGCAGGCAAAAACCAGATTTATTATCAATCCGACAGAAATTCCGCCTATCAACTGTGTTCTTCGCACCACAGTGCGTGCCGCCATCATAGACCAAAACCACAATAAAATCAAGTATTTTTTAACCAAAATAAAACATTGACAAAAAAAAACACCCGTGTATTGACAAATATGTATTTTTGTATTATATAAATAGAAAGAGGCGAAAGTATGGAATGTATGAAAAAATTATTTATTGGGTCATTATGTGCAATTACCACATTAACACCTGCATTTGCGGACACTGACAAGTGCACCGACCGGGATTATAGATTATTAAACCCTGAAAAATGCCCAACGCAGAGTTTTATGACAACGGGAACCATTTTGGGCATCAGCGGGGGCATCGCCGCCGTTGGCGGTATTGCTGCACTTATTGGTATGGCGGGCGGCGGTTCATCATCAGATGCGGGCATCGCACCATCTGGTCCAACAACAATATCTTTTCGTTCACCCGCATTGACAAATCAATCTTACCTGTATGACAGTACAGACAAACCGACAAACATTGATTTCAGCAATGTAATAAATAGTCCGTACTATATCAAAAATGCCGAACAATATAATGCCATAGGGCTAAATTACGCACATGCACGTGAAAAATACGGCAAAGGTTCAGAAATTAAAATAATGGATAATTTTTACTATTCCGATGATATTACACACGGTAAAAAAGTATCTTATTTTGCGGAAACAATTGCCCCGTCTGCCCAGATACAAAATATAAACGTGGCAAATTCTAATGGCACATTAAATTTTAACGAATTTGCAGATAATATCAGCAACACAAAATCTATCTATAACGCCAGTTGGGAAACACAAACCATTTTCGCAACCCAGGCCACAACCCGCCAATCTATATCTGCCATAACAGGAAATCATTTTATTAACGAAATGGCACGTGCTGCAAAAGACAATGATTCTATATTCGTATTTGCCGCAGGTAACAGTGGCATGACCGAAAGTTCGGCTTTGTCCGCCCTGCCAATCGCAGTCGAAGAATTACAGGGACATTTTATTAATGTTGTTGCATTTGACACAGACACAAACGCATTAGCCAATTATAGCAACCAATGTGGTATTACCCAAGATTATTGTATTGCCGCACCTGGTTCAAACCTGCACACAGATTATTACGAAAACCTGACATCCTATGGAACCAGTTTTGCCGCCCCAATCGTTACAGGTGCAATAGCAATCTTGCAAGAAACATTCGAAAATCTTACGTCAAATCAAATTGTAGAAATCTTGTTAAGGACGGCAACCGACCTGGGCGAAGATGGCGTCGACAACGTTTATGGATGGGGATTGTTAAACTTGGAACGCGCCACCAGACCAATTGGTGAAATGAAAGTGGCAATTTCAGGCGAAATCACACAACGCTTGTCAAGCGCGAATGTAACGCCCGCCATTGCCGCATCAATCGCAAAATCAGGGGTGACAATGGCCGCATTTGACGAATATGGTCGCGCATATACCCAAAATTTAAGTGATAATGTCAAAATTGTAAACCGTGGACGCGCGTTTGACCGCCTGCGCAAAAACGAAACTGCAAACGCTAAATTTGGCATTCTGGAATTTGGTTCCAGTAATGTAAACCTGCTTGAAGGTAGCGGATTCTTGCAAACAGATACATCACAAAACGGATATATTGCCACGAATTACACTTTTAATTTATCAGACAACGCAAAGTTATTTACCCGTGGTCAACTGGGGATAATATCTGCACGCCCTGCCCCAGAATCATTAATTAAACATTTTTCAAACGTATTTACCGCATCTGCAACAATCGGTATGGAATACCAAGATTGGAAATTTGAATTTACAATTCCTGAAACAATTATATCTGGGAATATGAGTATGTCTTTGGCCAGCACACGTTTGCGTAATGGCGACATCGTATTTAATAACTATGATTTCGATTTGGCGACCGACCCAGCATTCGAATACGCCATATCATACAAAAACATAACAGCTGGATTTGTTGATAATCCGATTGGCACAGATGAATTTTATGTACTGGCAAAGACTAAAATTGCGTTTTAATTATCGCGCCTTAAATCGAAATTATGTATATAACTAAATCCAATTCCTATGGACGTATTGCTGGCATATTTATCTGCACCACGGGCCTTGGCCAAACGGTATTGAAAATATGGTCCCAATGCAAAATTTTTCCATATATTTGTATCTAAACGTATTGTTATATTCAAATCACGTTCAAAATCAGTGTAAACATACTGTGAATACGAAAAATACTCGCGATAATATCCATCTGTTGAAAACTTGACGCCATCACGAACATTGTATTCCGCGCGCCAACCCAGTTCTGCAGCGGCCTTGCTGGTCGGACTATCTGTATTGGTAAAATCATATTCATACACACCGACCAGATAAAGATTCTTTAATATATCATGGTCAAACAATGCAACACCTGCATTCGGACGTATAACATTATTTCTGTGCGGATTACCGACAAATTCTGTTTGATATTGTCCACGGAAAATTGGTCCAAATCTTAAACCGCCAAAATCCCAACATGCATACGACAAATCAGACGAAAACAATATTTTATCTGCACTTTCATCCTTGGTAACAGGTTTATCATATGGACGTAGTGTCGTTTTACCATATTCCATAAACAAGGAATTATCCCACTTAAACCGATTAAAACCATATTCCAACGCCGTATCAAAAACGCCCTTTAACAAATCCTGACTTGTGGCCGTAAACGCAGATATTGGTGATTCCCGATATGCTTGTTCATTCTGCCCTGTAACATTAGTTTTGTTCCAATCGAAACCAATTCTGCGGATATTCAGATTAAACTTACTTTCGTTCGGCGACGCATCCGCCATTAAAACCGTTGGCATCAAACACATCAAACAAACCAGAATTTTTTTCATAAACACACCCCTATTTCCAAATGTTAACTGCGGAATCATTCAAAGAATATTTCCACCCATTATCATGCAACGTCGCCATAAATTGTGAACGCTGATGCTTTTGCACAAACAATGTCACCTGATTGCCCAAGATTTCATCTATAACAGTGTTAATTTTTTTATTATCAAGAATTTTATTTAATTCAGCCCAATCAGACAATGGATTTGCCAACTTAACACCCACAACAAAAACATCATCATTTGACGCCGATGTTTTTAACCAATTTTGCACCTCATTCTGCGTCAACCATTGCTGTGCCGCCACCGAATCAAGTGTCATATAAATGTTTGCAGCATATGTTGTATCTGAAAAACGTTCACCTTCTATTGTGGTTTGTGATATCAATCCCGTCAATTCATCATTTTTTGCTGCATCAACAACGGTCTTCAACTGATCACGGGCGGCATACTGACCCAATGTATCCATAATTATTTGATGTCGTGCCTCTGCCATAGCGATATTCTTGGCGGTCACCGCCGTATCGCTGGTAATATTAACAACGGCATTTCCCGACAACACATCCGCCATTGCCGATGGACAAACACACAAACAACAAACAAAAAATTTAATAAACCTTAACATCTAAAAACGTGCCGCCACACCCAAATGAACACCCAATGATTTATAGAAAGATTTGGTTTCCCCAGAATCCTTTACCGACCATCCATTGTTTTTTGCGTCATTAATATACAACGCAACCGAATCAGCATCGTATGAATTTCCAGCACTATCGGTAAAACCACCATGCAACATATAATATTCTGCTTCATTTGGATCCATTCCTGGCAAATTTTTCCACGCAGCCAATTGTGCATCATATACGGCAGTATAGTATGTTGGATTCAAATATGTTGTCGCATCTGCAGATCCAACGTGATAATAATCATACGTCACACCAATGGATAACGCGATTGAATCTGTGATTGCAGTTGTCCAATTTGCACCTGCGCCCAAATGCAACCCTGAAAACATAGATGCCTTATCCTCTACACTTTTTGGGTGTTGCCAATCTGGACGATACGGTTGATCGCCGGTCGCATCATACCCCGGCAGTCCCAATTCCAAACGTATATTGGCATTATTATTTTTGTTCATTTCATAATCCATATCCAATGCGACATACGGTCCAGACCACACAACATCGTAATCATGCGACGTTCCAGATTGCGCATAATAATATGTATTTTCTGTGCTAACATAATTTGCGCCCGGTGACACCAGCACACCTGCAACATCCGCATACCCATCATTATCTACATCCAAAAGTTTGACGCCACCAACCGCCTGATTCGTAATTGGCTGTCCTTCGCCAGATTGATTAAAGAATATTAACAATGGACCACACTGAACTTCGCCCCCATCTGTTGTTACACAATTATTACTGACATCCATTGTATCAATTGCCATACCATAATTATCGTTTGTCTTTAATTTGTATTTCAGATACCGATATCCAACTGATGGTGTCACCCTAAAACCACCCACAGAAAACAAATCCGTTAAACCGACCCCGGCATTAAATCCCAACATATTTCCGCCACTTGTTTTGCCAACAGATAACGCATGTCCCATTTGATATTTTTCAAACGCCTGACCCGTAGATGTTGTCCCCTTCCACGCAGATTGAACAAAGCCCCCCAATGAAATATCATCATCAATCATTGACGAATCGCCAAACTGAAAACCATACCGAACACCCGCATTAATCTGGAAAGGAACCTTTACATTGCCGAATTTGTATCCACCATCAATTCCCAACACATTCCAACGAATATTATCATAGTGCAGTTTCGAACCTGCATTTTTCATTTCAAATTCCCAATTAGCAAATTCATGATTTAACCCTGCATCCAAAAAGAAACCACTTTTCGATTCGCTAGGTGCCACCTGTTTTTGCGTCTGTTGTGCAACAGGGGCACGTTGTTGGCTGACATTCGTGCCCACAGAATAGCGTGCATTTGTATATGATGTATATCCATTTGCATTTGCGTTGTTCGCATTGTTATTACGATAATTAACATAGCCCGCCGCACTGGAATAAGAACGATTATTATTCGTGCTGTTGTAATACGTTCCCGCTGCACTTGCGACAACCGGCAACAATGAAACAATTAACGACGCACGCAAAATATGTGACAGATAAAACATCAAAAAACTCCTTACCTTAAAATATCTTATCACAAAACAGTTGCAAAAAAAACACTTTATTGCAAGAATAAACAATCAGTTGACGCAGTCGTGGCGGAATTGGTATACGCGCAGCACTAAGGATGCTGTGGGGAAACCCTTGGGGGTTCAAGTCCCCCCGGCTGCACCAAAAAAAACTATAATTAAATATAAAAATATACTTGCCCACAAAAAACGAAATTTGCTAACATTCATCACATAAGGATGAAAGGACTTAGGTACATTTTGGCTGTATGCCTTATCCCACTTGTATGTTGGGACACATGGGCGGCTGATGGTGCGGCTGTTTCGCGCGCCACTGTTCGTCGTGAAACAGCATCATCACGTGGATCTGTGGGTACAACCACGCGTTCAACCGCACCAACCAAGGTCACTATTCGTGCACGCACAACCACCACACCACGCACAACATCACAACGCCAAACAAATTCGACAGTGCGAACAAATGCGCGGGCTGCGACCACACAATCGAACCCACGAACAACGACTGCGCGTGCAGCATTAAATTCTGACGCAGTAAACAATGTTTTGTCCCGCAACTATTCCAACTGCAAAAACGTATTTAACGAATGCATGGATGAATTCTGCGCGAACAAGGATAGTCAATTAAAACGCTGTGCATGTTCTGCCCGAATTCATGATTTTGATTCAACCAAGAAACAACTTAATGCCGCCGAAGATAAATTATTAGATTTCAGCCAACGTTTATTGACCGTAAACCTGGACAAGGAAGACGCCCTGGCAATAAATACCGCCACCGAAGGTGAATTGGCATTCTATAACACCACAGACACATCCCAATCAAAACGTGCATTGGATGCGATTGCAAAAAAATTGAACACATCTTTCAAGGGGTCTAATTTTAATACAAATGTGTCAAACCTGACATGGTCATTGAACGCGGACAGTGCATTTGATTCTGTTAATTCCATGGCGGGCGCATCGACCACAACCAAGAATGGAACGGCACTATATTCTGCGGCATTGCCGATATGTCGGGAAATGGCACGCGAAGTATGTTCTGAATATGAATTAACCATTGCCGAAAACGGCTATCAAATGTTAATTGCCCAGGATTGCAACACCGTTGAAAAAACGTATAAGACCCAGGTTGACCAAACCCGCGATAAAATCTTAGAAAGCAGCGCCCTGTTGGATATGTCACGTTTGGATATTTATCAACAGCGTAATTCTGATGATATTTTAACGTGCAAGGGTAAAATGTTGGAAATGTTGACCGACAATACGGTTTGCGGTCCAACACTTGATAAATGTTTGGATAATACGGGGCGTTATATTAATCCAACAACGGGAACGGCATTTTTAACCGTAAATCTGACTGATTTGAATAATTTGATAATCCGTCCGACGGGCAATCAGACCTGGGCATCATTGAACCCCAGTTTTATATCATTTCTGAATTCGAAACGCAAATATATAGAAACGGCATCTGAACATTGCCAGGATATCGCCGACAACGTATGGACCGCATTTGTCGAAGATGCATTGGCACAGATTAAATTGGCCCAGGCGGCAAAATTGGAAACCATACGCCAGGGTTGCACAACCCTGTCGTCACAGTGCCTGACAGAATCCATCAAATCGATTCAGGATTTCGATTCACGTGCTCTGTCTATATTTGGTGTAAATGCGAATAAAACTGCGAATGGAATGTGCAGCGACATAATCAAATCATGCGAATTGGTTTTAGGCGACGATGATTCTAAATTATGGTCTACGGGTATGACCGATATTGCGACAATGGAAACATACGAAACGATTATGTCCACCTGTCGCGAAGTCGGACGCAGTTGTATCATACGTTCGTGTTCATCAATATCTGGAAACTTTGGTTTATGCGAAAGTACCACTTATTCTGTAAACCGTGCATCAATATTAAATCGTTTGGCATGTTGGGACGAAGTAAAGGTGTGTGTTGAATCTGCGGGCAAATCATTGAACAACATTATGACAACAATGGCGGGTGAAATTGGATTTGATAAGGACAACAACAACTTTTACAAAAAATTATATGGCGACAAAACACCAAACGACGCAATATGTTCTGGTGAATCGGGCGACTATGCGTGTTACCTGACGGAACGCATTTGGGGCAATTGCGATGACAAACCATCATCAGACGCATCAAACAAAATAATGAAACCAACTGACACCCAAGAAACAACATTGTTAAGTTGGTTCGCATCCAATACATCTTATTCGTGCAATGTTGCCATTTGTCCAGAAGGCAAAATATTAAAACAAACCAGCGACTCTTCTTATTACTGTGTAAATGCTGGCGACTATATTTGTGATGTTAAATGTAGCGGTACCAAAAGAATTTGGGTTACATCTGATGTTCAAAACTGTTGCACAACTGGCACGGATGCCTATGGTAATTGCTGTTCAAATAAAACAATACTTACACCAGGCCACTCTGACAAATGGTGGGGCAACGAATTTAACCAAAAAATATGCGTGCCATCAGATAATTATAAATATATTATCAGTTATAATGGCACCACCCTGTTTTGTGGTGGGGATGTTGATGACTCTGATCCAAATAAAATAACATGCAACAATTCAATGTTTAAAATTGATACGATTAACAAAGGTAATAAGAATAATGAGAATTGGAACTATGTTTCATTGGGTGATTCATTAAACATAACCCAATCTTATATTGCAGACACAACCGATAGCGGGACCTGCGCTAGCTCAGTATGCACGTTCAATGGCACATGGGGGGAATGTGAATCCCCACAACACTGGTCAGTGAATTTCGAATAAAAATTTTTATTGATATTCGTCACAGTTTTTTCTAACATCTATACCAGGAAATGAGGAAATTTATACCAATCTTTATTGTGTTATTTATACCTGTTGCCAATGCGGCAACAGATACGTGTTCCCAGCATAACACGCAACAGAAATGTCAAAATAACAGTCCCGAATGCCAATGGACTGGTTCCATTTGCCGCCAACAATGCTACACTTTTACAGAAGAAAGCGAATGTCCATCCGCTTATTGTGAATGGACCGGCGAAAGTTGCACCAGCATAACATGCGCGACTCGCAACCCAAGCAAATGCATCATCGAGACCAATTATTGTTATTTGAACGGCAGCGAATGCAAAAAAGCCGATCCTAACAATTGTAATAACGCTGATGAAACACAGTGTAAAAGCAACCCATATTGCTATTGGATGGCGAATATGCCCAATGGCAACCAATGTCTGTCTTGCATTAAGGGGCAAAGGCGCCCCTGGCTTGGCTATCCATACCAATTATGTATTACAGAAAAATCCCCTACCAATTGGAATAGCGGATGCGATGTTAATCCACCATTATATGCAAATTCTGTAACCTGGTCGGATTCAAACGATGCATGTTCTTGGATTGCAACATGTCCCCCTGGAACACATTATGTTGCGGATGACAACACATCACCAAAATGCGTCGTCTGCACAGAAACCGGGACATACAATGACGGCAAAGATTCGGCAGGCAAAATATTGTTATATGACAAAAATTCCAAAACGCAACAGTGCAAAATGTGCTCCGGTAATCCATCCGCAGATAGAACAGATTGCGAAGACGAAGCCGAAAACCCAACTGAGTGTCCAGCGGGACAATACGTCAATGGCAACGAATGTACACAATGCGAAGAAGATACATTTATACCGCTACCGAACAAAGAAGATATTGAGAGCTATCGTCACTATGAAACACAATGTTTCGATTGCCCGCAAAACTCTCATACACGGCAAGAAGAAGAAGAACCCAAACGCCATACATATTGCGAGTGTAACACAGGATATATAAACTACGCATTGCCCAAACGAAACGATCCCAAATATATAAATGATGCAACAAGTCACAATTGTACTAAGTTGACTTATATTCCAAGCTCAATTGTTGAGGATTTTGACGAGTTGGTTTACTTATTTGACGGTGGGTATTATTGGGACGGCAGCGACATATTTGTTGATGGTCAAGATGGTATTAAACTATGTGAACCAGGCTATTACTGCGAACCAATACCAGAAGGAACGAATCCTATTAAACCAAAACAAAACATACATAGTTGCCCACAATATAACACCAGTAACCCCGGTGCGAAGACGCTACAAGATTGTTACGCAACATGCGAAAAGGGAATGTTTAAAACAACCGAATACTCTGACGAATATAGTGATGATATACAGACATGTGAAGCATGTCCTGAGGGCTATACTAGTAACGAGGGTGCAGCAAAGCTAACCGATTGTTATAAAATCTGCACACCAGGACAGTATGCCACCACCGAACAAATTGGCGGGGATGTACTGAGGTCTTGCGAAAATTGTCCCAACGGCTATACTAGTAACGAGGGTGCAAAAGGCAAAAGTGATTGTTATCAAATCTGCGAAGCGGGACAATATGCTACCCCCAAACAAATTGGCGGGGATGTACTGAGGTCTTGTGAAAATTGTCCCAAACACTTTACCAGTGACGAGGGCGGTGCAGCATCAATAACCAAATGTTATATGAAAACCGACACACAATTCTGTGACAAAGGCAACAAGTGCACAACCTTAGCGGACATTTTTGGCAACGATGTCAGAATTTACTACAAAGAACAATAATTAAATTTTTATTCCTGATATAGCCAATTTTATTTTTTGCATCTGGTCATCACTGAACCGACCCAAAACCCAATCAACCGGTGACATAGGCGATTCAAAATCACGCGGATGTCCGATACCAATCCTAATTCGACGATATTCGTTTCCAACCGCCGCATCAATAGATTTTATTCCGTTGTGACCGGCACTGCCCCCGCCAATCTTTTCACGTTTGTCGCCAACCATTAAATCCATATCATCATGAATCACGACTAAATTTTCCAATGGAATTTTATAGAATTTCATCAGTGCGGATACCGCACGACCACTGTCGTTCATAAATGTTTGTGGCATTGCAAAAATGGTGCGCATGCCATTAATATCACCATGAAACGTCAACGCATCATGTTCCGACCGCCACGACGCGTTTTCCCCCGCCAAATGTGTCACCGCCATAAATCCGACATTATGACGTGTGTTCTGGTATTCATTTCCCGGGTTACCCAATCCGACGATTAATACAGGTTTATTTTCTTGCATATATCTGCCCTTTTTTTGTATTATAATACCACAGAAAACATAAAAAAAAACTGTTTTAATTATGCTGACACTGATTGATGGAAATTCTTTGCTGTTTCGCGCATATTATGGGGTTCATTCGCGTCTGACGCGGCATGACGGTACACCAACCGGGGCGGTATACGGATTTTTCAATATGATTTTACCGGTTCTGGCATCTGCGGGGGGCAACGATAAATTTGTATGTGTATTTGACGCATCACGCCAAACTTTCCGCCAGGAAATATACCCACAATACAAGGCGAACCGTCACGAAACACCCGACGATTTAATCGCCCAGGGAATAATGATTCGATCTGGTCTGGCGGCAATGGGTATGCCGGTTTTATGTATCCCCGGGGTTGAGGCTGATGATGTAATCGCAACCATCGCGCACCAATATTGTAAATCGGTTGATTCGACACGAATTATTACCAGTGACAAAGATTTAATGCAATTGGTGTCCGAATGCGTGTTTTTATACGACGGTATGAAACAATCTGAAATTCGCGCGCCCCAGGTTTTTGAAAAATTCGGTGTTCGCCCGGACCAAGTCATTGATGTTCAATCTTTGATGGGTGATTCATCTGACAATGTACCCGGGGTTACGGGCATCGGGCCTAAAAAGGCAACCGAATTGATTTCAGAATTTGACAGTTTGGATAACCTGTACGCAAATTTAGATAAAATACAAAATGCCCGCACGAAACAATTATTGACCGACAATCGTGAAATGGCATATATTTCGCGGCAACTGGTCACACTAAAAACAGACGTTGATTTATCAGGGCTGGAAATTACCCCATTTGTATTTAACACCCAATCGGCACTGGAATTTGTCAGGGATAAAATTGAAAGTAATTCGTTGGCGGAAAAAATACAGAAATTATTTCCATTGGAAAATTATAACGCGGCGTCACAACCGGCACCGTTTATGTATCCAAATTCAGAATGTCCGACGGAACTGGCACCCACATTGTCCACCGCGACCGCCCCAGACCAAACACAAATGGAATTTGAAACAATTACAAATATTGATGATTTAGAAAAATTTTTGTCGCACGTCACAGATGTTATTGCATTTGATACTGAAACAACCGGCCTGGATCAAATGGATGCAAAAATTGTTGGAATATCATTGGCATACGATGCGGTGCACGGTTGCTATATCCCACTGCACCATGTTGGTAAATCTGGCGATTTATTCGGAAATGAATCAGAGGTTCCAAATCAATTAGATATAAAATCTGTAAAAAATAAACTGTGGCCGATATTTACCAACCCCAATATTACCAAGGTCGGACACAACATAAAATACGACATGCATATATTGACAAATGCTGGCTGGGACATTTCCTGTATTACCCCAATTGATGACACAATGTTATTGTCATATATCCTGCATGGGACATTGCATGGGCATGGTCTGGACGAATTGGCATTAAAATATTTGTCGCACACAAACATAACATTTGCATCATTATTTGCACCAAACCTGCGGGATACAGACCGCCATTTTGAAACACTGGATATAAATGTAGCAACCCCATATGCTGCCGAAGATGCAACAGTATGCTTTGCACTATATAATTTGATGCGTCCACAATTGGACAAAAACGAAAAACTGCGCGCATTGTATGAACGGTGTGACATATCGCTGTTGCCTGTATTGGTTAAAATTGAACGCAATGGTGTATTGGTAAATCGGGTTCAGTTGCAAAATTTGTCGTCGGTGTTTCATACGCAACTGGAAAAATTACAATCAGATATATGGGATTTATCTGGTCACGAATTTAACGTCGCCAGTCCTAAACAATTATCATCTGTATTATTTGATGAATTGGGATTACCGGGAAACAAAAAACGTTCCACCGATGCAGATACCCTGAACGATTTGATTGATGCGCACCCAATCATAGATAAAATTTTATCGTGGCGTTCGATTGCGAAACTGGCGGGAACGTATACAGATGCCCTGCCCCGACAAATCGGTGGTGATGGACGTATTCACACAACATATTTACAGACCAGCACGAACACCGGTCGCCTGTCGTCACGTGACCCAAATTTACAGAATATACCAATCAAAACGGAACTGGGCGAAGAAATCAGAAAATGCTTTATTGCACCAACTGGTCGTGTACTGATATCGGTTGATTATTCCCAGATACAATTGCGCCTGTTGGCGGACGTGGCGAATGTCCAAACGTTCAAGGATACATTTATTGCCGGCACAGATATTCACGAACAAACCGCCCGCAAAATATTTAACATTGCGCCAGATAAACCTGTGCCACGTGATTTGCGTCGTGCCGCCAAAACGGTTAATTTTTCCATCATATATGGCGTGTCATCATTTGGCCTGTCGTCGCAATTGGGTATATCGCGCGCCGCCGCCAAGGAAATTATTGATTCATATATGGCGGGATTACCCGAAGTTAAAAATTATATTGATTCGACAAAAAAATTTGCAACTGAAAATGCATGTGTTTATACGCCATGGGGGCGCAGAATTGAATTACCCGACGTAAACAATTCACGTACGCGTGGTTATGCGATGCGTGCGGCGATTAATGCCCCGATTCAGGGGTATGAGGCCGACCTGATGCGATTCGCAATGGTCCAGATTGATAAAACAATTATACAACCAAACGCAACCAAGATTCGTATGATTATGCAGGTTCATGACGAAATTATTTTTGAATGCGATGCAGATGTTGCAACCGAATTTGCTGATAAAATTAAATACAAAATGGAACATATAACCGAATTGTCTGTGCCACTGGTTGCCGAATATGTCATCGGAACGAATTGGGGAAAATAAAATATAATATCAACAAAAAAACCACACCAATTTGGTGTGGTTTTTGTTATTTGCATCAATAATTATTTTTCCAATGCGTCAACAATCTGGCTGTATGGAATTGCACCAGGGAACGCTTTTTCACCAATAATCAAGAAAGGTGTTCCAGTGATTTCAAATTCCTGTGCCAAACTACGAACATTTGACAATTCTTCGTTAACAATTTCACTGTTCATGTCACTTGCCAATTTTGCAGTATCCAATTCAACATCTTTGGCAAATTTCATAACATTAGCTTTGACCTTTTCACCAATCTTGGATTGATCTTTCAAATCATCCTGGGAATAGAATTCTTTGGTCATCAATGCACTGGCCAACTTTGCCGCCTTGGCACCGTCTTGCAATTTTGCTGCGATAACTGCACGTGCCGGTGAATCAGACAAATCGCCATGGATAGAAAAGTTCTTAACCACAACGCGAACATCATCACGATTCTTTAACACACGTTCCAATTCGCCATGAACACGACGGCAATATGGACAAGAAAAGTCAGTCCAAACATAAATTGTCTTAGACGCTTTTTCGTTACCCAACACTGGGGCATTTTTCATCATTTCTGCGCCATGTGCACGAACATATTTACGAATCGCTTTATTTTTAACCGCGCTCTGTTTTTCCTGCATATTATTTGCCATTTCTTGCAGAATCATTGGATTTACAGATGTCAAATAATATGGCACATAGATACGACATACGCACCCAGCAACCAACATAATTGAAATCAATTTGATGCATTTTTTTAACATTATTTTACCCGCTGATACGTTTTTGCCATCTGTCTTAACCAGCATTCCGCTGAACAAGAACAAAGCAATCGCAATCACCAGAATCAGTATTGTCCAAGTCATGATTTTTCTCCTTTGTTGTTGAACACGCAAACCATAGCAAAGCTTTTTATAAATCGCAAGAAATAAATGTAAAAAAAATTAAAAAATATTTTGTATAAGTTTTCGCATTTGTGGCATCTGAATTCCCTGTTGCATACAAACACTGTCCAACAAACGATATGTTGTATCCAACGTTATCGGCAATTTATATAACTTAGTCAGATACGGTTGCGCACACGTGTCACAAACCGCCCGACACGTCCGGGGCGACAGGTAGTGCAGATTTTGCACCGCCCCACATCCAGAACAATGCGACAAATCAATCGCGTACCCCAATTCACGCAATAAAACAATTTCCCATCCCAGATACGTATTTGCACCCAAAATATTTTTACGTAATATATCCAACGTATAATCATATAAGGATGTATATGCCTCACGCTCTGGCAATAAATTGGCAATTAAATCAATCATTGAATTAAAATATCTTAATGATTCTGGGGCGCATAATAATTTAACCGCCATGTTCATTTGCGAATCCCAGTGAATCGACCCCAATTGCGAATCCAAACGCGCCATCCAAATCATATTTCCCAATTGCCCAACCATAGGACGATTTTTTTTGGTGGTCGCCGCCCCACGCACCATGCCCGACACCACACCATACCCACGCGAAAAAATCGTGCCAACACAATCACGTTCCCCAAATGGGCGCAACCTAATTAAAATACCATCAGATTCAAATTTCATAACCCCATTATAATAAAAAACACTTTACCACAACAACCAATTTAATATAAAATAAACACAAAGGAAGGAAACATAAATAATGACAGTTATAAGCACTGCACACAGCACAATAAAAAATGCATTTTTTATCGCAATTATTTGTATGTTTACTATACATTCAAATTCAATAGCAGCAGACCCTACATGCACTGTGACCACCGGATCTTCACGAAAGACCGGCACCGGATATTATGCATGTGAAGCTAATTCAAGCGCGCTTAGTTGTCAGACATCATGCACCAGCGCATCGTGTACTATTGCTACAATTTCAGGTTCACAGATGACAACAGTAACTTTCGGTTTTTGCTCTTGTAATTCTTGTCAACCTGGATACTATCGTACACCCACACCTGGCAGTGTTTGGAACGGCACCCCTCAACAATACTGCGGTTCACAACCAACATTCTACACATGTACACCGTGTTCTTGTGGTACATATGGTGGTGGCGAAACGGCGACAAGTTGTACCGCAAAATGCCCCCAAGGCACTTATGGTGGCGGGGGCGCAGACGTATCATCTTGCAACGAATGTCCAAAAAATGCAACATGTGCCGGAACTGGTCTTTGCACATTTACATGTAATGCAGGATTTGAACCTTATGGCGACCAATGCCTTAAAACATGTCCACAACATGCCACCCGTAACAATGCCGGTGATTGCATTTGTAACAATGATTATTATAGAGATTCCGACGAATGCAAATCATGTCCCGAAAACGCAACATGTACCGGGGGGACGGACTTTAAGTGCAACGATGGATATATAAAAGATAATGGCAAATGTATTGAAGATCCCGAAAATAAATGTCCAGACGGCACACCAAAAACAAACGGTATATGCACTTGTGGTACAGGTCAATATTACTATCCGGACACCAATGTATGTAAAGACTGTCCGAAAAATACCGTTTCCTGCACCAGCGCAACAGATTTTACATGCATTGATGGATATACAAAACAAAACGACGAATGTGTCGAAAACCAACCAGAATGTCCTGACAATTCAACCATAGGCACAGATGACAAATGCGTATGTAACGCAGGTTATTATGGGGACCCCACCACAAAATGTAAATCATGTCCAAATAACGCGACATGTGCCGGGGGTGAGAATTTTGAATGTGACGATGGATATACAAAAGATGGGGACACATGCGTCAAAAACAAACCAGAATGTCCTGAACATTCAACCCCAGGCACAGATGGCAACTGCGTATGTAACACAGATTATTATAAAGACAACTCACAATGCACAAAATGTCCAACACGTGACGATGTTTTTACAGACGAAGCAAAAACAATCGGGGCACAATACACGTCTGTCGCAGGCGCAACATCCAAAACAAATTGTTATTTAGAAAGTGGTACATATTATAACAAAAAGGGAACATTCACCCTGTCAAACCAATGTAATTGGAAAGAAAAAAACTAGGTTTAAACCCTAGTTTTTTTATAAACACCAATGCAAATTATTCTGCATCAGTATTGTTTTCAGATTTCGCATCCGTTGGTTTTTCTGCATCCACTTTTTCATCTGCGACTGGTTCTGATTCTTCTTCAACCTTTTTTGTACCGAACGTCAAAACCTTGCCAGAAACCAACGCCTCTATTTCATCTTGCGATTGTGCAACATATACTTTAACAGGAACAATAACATCTGGATGTAATGCAACCTGGGTATCAAACACACCAACAGATTTGATTGGCGCACCCAACATAACCTGGGCTGATTCCACAGATACATTTGCGATTTCCTTTAACATACGTGCAATATCACGTGTTGATACAGAACCATACAATTGACCTGTATCACCTGCCTGGCGAATCATATACAATTTTGCATTCTTGACCGCATCAACGAACGATTCTGCTGTCTTGCGTGCAGCATCCTGACGCGCCTGTAATTCTGCTTTTTTCGCTTCGAACAATGCAACGTTTTCTTTTGAAAAACGTAATGCCTTGTTATTTGGCAACAAATAGTTACGGGCGAAACCAGTTTTAACCTCAACTGTATCGCCGATATTGCCAAGTTTTGTAATTTTTTCTGTCAATATTACTTTCATTTTATCTGTCCTTTGTTATAAAAGTTAGAGCGTCATTAGCCCAAATTGTTACGAACAAACGGCAACAACCCCAAATGACGCGCGCGTTTAATTGCGGTTGCCAATGCACGTTGATCTTTTTGTGAAACACCACTGATACGTGATGGAACAATCTTGCCACGTTCAGTAATATAGTGTGACAATGTTTTAATATCCTTGTAATCGATAACCTTGTCCTTTAACGGATTAGATTTTTTACGATAAATTGCTGCACGAACTGCCATTATGCCACCTCTTCTTCTGTATCTGCATTCTTTTTCATCATGATGGATGGCGCAGTTGCCAATTCATCAACACGCACATTCAAGAAACGAATAACGTCTTCATCAATACGGCTGCGACGTTCCAATTCTGTGATTTGCGCCCCAGGCAATTCAATGTTCAGCATAACATAGTGTGCCTTGTGATTTTTACGGATGACGTATGCCAAATTCTTTAATCCCCAGAATTCAGTAGATTTAACATCACCACCTAATTCTTTAACAATAGATGTAAATTTTTCCGCTTTTTCTTTCACCTGCGGTTCAGTTAAGTCCTGGCGAAAAACCAAGACGCTTTCATAGTAAGCCATTTTATTTCCTTTGGTCTATTATATTCGGCTGACAACCCCATGTCATCAGCAGGAACGCCGTAATTATGACAAAAAGTATCCAAAATGCAAGAAAAAAACGCACCAAACGGTGCGCTTTTCTTTAACGATATTGATTATTCCGCAATTTTGACGGGAACAACATAAATACAAACATAACCGTCGACCATAACCATGATATTGCTGACAACAGTATGCATACTGGCAAAAATGCCTCTGCTACCATTATTGCCAAACTAATCCACAACAAATGTGCCGACATACCCGCATCATGCAAACGACGCGCCATCAATGCCCACATTGGTATAATTATCACCATGCACCACAGTGCATATATCGCCCAACACCACCACAGTGCAATTGGCGATGCCGCGACCACGATTTCTGCTGGTAACGTTTCAACCATTGGAATACGTGCAAACACAATTATTGTGGCGACGGTCAATATCACCGCCGGACCAAACGCCATCAAAAACATCCACCAATATTCAGCGCGCGTCGCGACACCTGTAAAATTAAAATATCCACGAAAGAAATTCGCAATTGCGCGCCCAAGCGACACCATTTTGGGCTTTTCAGGTGCCCTTGCCGTTACAACGGGTTTAACAACCTTTTTGGCAACAACCTTGCGTGCAGGGGCTTTCTTGACCGCTGGTTTTACAGTTTTTTTAACAGGTACCTTTTTGGCAACTGGCTTTTTTATCGTTTTCTTTTTTGCTGGCATAACTCTTTTCTCCTATATGTGCATATATTACATTTTTTTGCACACTTTAACAAGCATTTTATTTAATTCCCTATTGACATATTTTTGTGAAATTTACTATCATCAAATCATAACATTTGGGGGATGTATGACAAATCATTTTCATATGACACTTAATCGCATGGCGTTTTTTACCGCATTTCTGGCGGTTGTGTTGATATTATTCTGGCCCCAATTTATATCCATCGCGGTTTCGAACATCGTATTAAATGGTATTATTATCGGCACTGGATTATTCGGCATAGGATTATGTTTCTATGAAATGTTCAAATTACTGCCGGAATATCGTTGGTTGTCGGCATACGTGAATGGCGATAAAAATACCCCCCTGCCCCCGATATTACTGCGACCGGTGGCGTTAATGTTGCACGCACAACCAAAAAAAATATCCACCAACACATTACAGGGATTCCTGGACATGATAATGGTGCGATTTGAAGATTCACGCGAATCGGTTCGCTATATCACAAACACATTAATCTTTCTGGGGTTGTTGGGGACATTCTGGGGATTGATTGTGACGGTTGGCGGATTTTCTGAATTGCTGACGTCACTCGATTTTACGAACGAATCGGTATTAAGCACGATGCAATCTGGCCTATCGCGCCCATTGTCCGGTATGGCAACCGCGTTTACCAGTTCACTGTTGGGTCTGGCATCCAGTTTGTCGGTTGGTTTCCTGGGGTTGCAGGTTCAATTGGCGCAAAACGCAATATTCCGCGAATTGGAAGATTACCTGTCTGCACACACATCTGTGTCAGACGAAACATCAATTAATCAAATTCTGCCACAGATAAATTTAATAACCCGCGAACTATCGCGTACTGTGGTAAAACCAACAAAATAAAGAAAAATCTTAAGGGGGGAACAAATGTTAAATATTCGTTTTCGCAATCAGACAAATGCATGGCCTGGATTCGTTGATTTATTTTCCAATCTGGTCATAATACTGATTTTCTTGTTAATCGTGTTCGTATTCTTGTGGACAACGACAAATGTATTTAACAAGGGCGGTGCTGCAAAGCAAATGGCGGACCTGCGCCAGGTAAACGCCGAACAGGCGGCATCGATTCAGCAAATGTCTGCGGACAACCAGGCGGCAACATCGCTGTTGGTGCGTGCACGTGACGAATTAATAAACCTGGAATCACACAATGAAAAATTACACTCAGAAATTTCTGACATGAATTTGAGTATAAATGATTTGGTCACCGCGTATGAGGCTAAGATTGCCGACCTGCAATCCCAGGCAGATGAATTGGCGGCGGAATTGGCTGAACGCCAGGCTGCACAAAGTGATGTTGTTGTGCAAAGTGTTGAAATGAACGAACAAATGGAAAAAACAACGGCCGAATTGAACGCGACCAAGGCAGAATTGGAAAAATTACGTGATGCATTGGCGATTGCCGAAGAACAATCTGCGGCCAAGGATGCAGAATATGCCGCGATGTCAAACCGCCTGAACAAAGCATTGGCAGACAAGGTTGCAGAACTGAATGAAATGGCCCAATATCAATCTGATTTTTATAAACAAATCAAAATTGCATTGGGCGATCGCACAACACTGCGCCCCGATGGCGACCGCTTTATCGTATCCAGCGATATATTATTCAAATCTGGTTCATATAAATTATCAGACGATGGAAAAAAGCAATTACGCTTAATCGCGAATGTCATCAAAGATTTTGAAGAAAAAATACCAACCGATATTGATTGGGTAATTCGTGTTGACGGTCACACCGACAAACGTGGTGTTATCCCCGGAACACATGCATATCAGGACAACATACAATTGTCATTCCTGCGTGCAACGGCGGTTGCAAATGAATTGGAACGAAACGGTGTATCACGTCGCCGGTTATTGCCATCAGGTTTCGGTGACACACACCCATTTGCGCTGGGCGACACACCCGCAGATTTGGAACAAAATCGCCGTATAGAATTACAACTAACAAACAAATAAAAACCGCCCGTTTGGGCGGTTTTTATTTGTTATACATGCCTTACACCATGTGTCGCGTTGCAATCTTTGTCATTGCGAGCGTAAGCGAAGCAATCCAGTCATAATAATGATAATACCATATTCACTGGATTGCCACGGTCGCTACCACTCCCTCGCAATGACAATGGAACGCATTGTCGTTCCTGTGCGATGACATAAAAACAAACCGCCCGTTTGGGCGGTTTGTTTTTATAAACAGTTTTTTACATCTTTTTAACCGTATCAACATCTATTTGAATATCGTTACCGTTCTTGTCCAATTCGCCCATAATCATAACCATATCATTCGGACCAACCATAACTTCGCCCCACGCATCGTCATCTATATCGACCATTATTTTCGTGCCGTTTGCATCCTGGAAAACATAAATGTCATTGCCCATATTTTGAACCAAATAACCCTGTGCAACAACACGCGAATCATCGTTCAACATTTTTATGTCTTCAACCATCATTACCGACGGTTTAGTATTTTTATACATATTGTTATTATGCATCATCTGACCCGCAACCGCGACCCCAGACATAAATGCAGCCACAACTGCAACCATTGATATTTTTTTCATGTGTTTTTCTCCTTTGGTGTTTGTTTTACACATAAATAATTTTACACGTGGGCTTTATAAAAACCATAGGAACAAAAACAAAGAAATCCCCGCATGCGCGGGGAAAAATTACATTTGAATATCTTCACAATTCGGTCCATCAGATTCTGTTTCACACGATGTATTCCGACTGTTATGGAACCAAGACGAACTGCCACTAGTTGAGCAAGACTGTGTCGAAGTCGTTGTACAAACATGACATATTCTGGTATCACGATTAAACACAGATGTAACCTCTTTGGTAACACCGCCCAAACTGCCAGAATTACCACCTAAATATCCTGAATTACTGTATGAACTGTTTGCCAACTGTGACACACCTGCGCCGCCATTCAATAACTCTATATTTTGCAAACCATTGGCAACATCATAACTTATCGCATAAGGTGGGGTCAACGGTGTTGATGGCGCAATACTGGCCACGTTTGAAATATTTCCACTTTCCGCAATTTTTTGACACATATACTGGGCAATATCAGCAGATGCATTTTTCGTTGCATTGGCAATTTCTTCGGTCACCCTGGCATTATAATTATCTTGGGCCTGACGCAATGCCGAAACTGCTATCTGCATCTTTACCGAATTCAACAGATTCGGGAAACGCGCCATTGTTGCAGCGCCTGCCTTACCCGTTATCTGTGACAAATCACGTCCATTAACACAATATTGGATCTCTGGGTCCTGTTCAATTAAATCTATGGTTCGATTAATTGTTCCGGCAATATTATTCAATTCTGCGGCTATCGTATTTATGACATCTTCATCTGATGCTTTATTATTCTGGGCGCGAACATTTTCAATATAATCTGCGACCCCAATTTGTCCCGGCGCCAAAACCCCATCACCATCAACCGTTTTTCCAGACGCGTCACCAATCTTGATACTGCCGAAAGAAATCATCCCAGTCACACGATACAAATCATCAATCTTTTGTGATCTGATTGATCCTGTACCCATGGTATCATCCGCGGCAAAACGGTTACAATCGGTGGTACTGCCACATATTTCTGTCATTTTCCTATCAACTATGTTTTGGCAATTATCCAACATAGAATTATCAATATTCAAATATAATCCCATCAACATAGAATCCAAATCATCCATTGAAAAGTTTGGATTAGCTTGTTTACATACAACCAGTTTATCAATTGGACAAATATCATGAATATAGTTGTAATCCATACCTATACATTTTGAAAAGTCAGCCCCACAACGCATATCATCCATAAAGCAATCTTTTACCTCTGTCGTACAGGCATCAACACGCATTGCCGCCAATTTATCCGTCACGTATGACCATATCTGGGGTTCCATACGTTCACACGGATCTATTTCCACCTTGCAGAATGAACGTGCCATATCGGGGCGTGCCAAACACGCATCCATTGTTGCAACGCCCTTGCCTGCGATATCATCCTTGCACGCGGTTTGGATACATTTTGATATATCAGATAAACACGATTGACGTTTTTTTGATTCCGCCTGGGTTTCCGCCAAACGAATCGTTGGGGCCGCTTCACGCAAAAAATCGTTCCAAATCGTATCGCGCACAGCAACACATGAATCTAAAACATTTTCACAGATATAACGTTTCGATTCCAATATTTCCATCGTTGATGCTGTAATATCGTACACAGTTGTTGTTTTTACAGTTGTATTTTTTGTTGATTTTGTTTTCTGTTGCGCATTTTCAGCCGCAATTGTGAACACACAGTTTTCCCAATTTGAACCACACGCATCCGCCGTTTGCATACACTTTTTATATTCAACCATACACTGACCACGATCATATTTATTTGCCGATGCCAAACTGTCACGCAATGCAGAACGCACCGCCGCCTGGGCCGATGACAACGCCTGACGCGCCTCTGCTTCCTTGGTGGAAATACTGTTTTCCAACGCTTTGCAATCAGACAAAATCTGACGTGAATATATAGATTTTAAGAACGAAATATCCTTAGTGCACGAATCATCCATTTGTTCCACGCACAAATTATGTGCCGCTGAAAACAATGCATTACCCGACTTATTTGTTATGTCATCAAATTCATCTTCAAACACATCATCATCGTATGACGTATTAAACATCGCCAATAACGATTCGCGTTTTTGTTTTTTGCTATCTTTGCCGTCTGATTGTTTAGAAACATTTCCATTTTCATCATATTGACGTGTTCCACTAAAAATAATATCTGCATTTGCACCCGCCTGAACACGTTCCACTTCTTCGGTTGCGATACGTTCGGCTTCGTTCAGATTATCTCGAATAGTATTCAGACGTGCCTCATACTTTGAATTTTCATCACTGCATGCGCAACTGCCCCCGCTGACATTATCAATAATACAAAACTGATCCATACAACCATAATACGCATCATAACATGCCTGGTCATAAATTCCCGTTGGGGTCACACGCGTCCGAACCGTTGTTCCCATCTGAATCGCAGATTGCTTTTTTGCGGTCGCTGTTGCAGCATTTACATTTCCACCCAGCAAAACAGCAGATATTGCAAATATCGAACAAACAGTTTTTTTCATTTTCTCTCTCTCCTCTGGACCCTTACATATTTATATCTTCGCAAGATTCTATTTCTTGACAGAATTCTTGTTCCCCACCAGATGCCATACCAACCAATCCGGCACCAACCGCACCAACGACTGCGCCAATTGCTGTTCCCCAACCCGGGGTTACCATTGTTCCAGCAGACGCACCTGCAGACAATCCACCAGCCGCTGCCTTTAATGCGGACGTTCCTTTTGATTCACCACCAACTTCGCAAACCTGTTGCATACGGCATACATGGCAATTACGTAATGACGGTTCAAATGAAACGCTGCGAATATAACTGTAATTCTTGGAATCCTTATTTGGTTTTTCAACAGCATATGTTGTCAAACAGTTTTTTTCTGCAGCCGCCAAATCTTGATTACGGGACAATTCTGCAATCTTTGATTCCAATGCACGCAAAGCACGATTTTCAGCACTAATCTGGGCAATCATCTTTGCACCATTAAACACACTCGCCCCCAGTGATTTTTTCCGACTGCCAACCGGTTGCTGGCTATCCAAACATGCGCTGACTGTCACGTCTTGTTCGAACTGCTTAAAGAATTCATCAACCGCCGCACCCGCATTTGCGCGCACCATATCACGCAAAGCCAACGCGTCTTCTTCTGTTGATGGGACCGTATTCAACGCCGTCACCGTATCGTCATTTGGCAGACACGACATATCCGTTCCACACACAGAATTCAAACGTTCACCAAAATAATTCACACAACCCTGCATCATTTGATAATCCATCTGTAACAATGCCGCACTAACAATTACGTCAAACTGTGTTTCCCCCTTACAAGATGGGAACATGCTCTGCGGACACATTGCAACAATCTGCGACGTAGATTTGCCTACGCATTCAGGCGCAGTAAAATTCGTTCCGCATCTCTGTTGCAAACATGCATCAACATCATTCTGACAGAACTGAGTCCGCAAATAACCCAATTTACCATTAATAACCGATTGAATTCCTGGTATTTTCTGTTCACATTCTGTAATTATCGGGCAAATCCCAGCCGCCACATTAACATCCGTCAAACATGCAGAATTTGTCGATGTCGAACAACTTTCTTCCAAACAATTCTGAATTTTTGCCAAACATGTCGCGCGCTGATTCCTGTCTGCATATTTCGCTGCATCAACCAATATCATTTGCGCTTCGTCCTGCCAATCAGACAAAACATAATTTTTGACCGCCATACATTGATCCAAAACATTTTCACATGCATATGCACGACGTTCCAACAAATTTTCATCCAAACAGTTTTCAAAATTCGTTCCACAACCGCCCTTGTCTGCGATACAAGATCTATACGCCAATAAACATTCACCACGATTATACTTATTCGTCGTATCCAGCATTTCCAAACGTGCCTGACGAACTGCCGCCTCTGCCGTGCGTTTATTTGCCTGGGCATTTGCCTTTTGATCCGCCAAATACGCATCATAAGATTTACAATCTGCAATTATCTGACGCGAATACAACAATTCTTCCATTTCTGCACGACCACCACACGCATCCAGTTCAGCCGCGCAATATTCAGACGCCATTGCATATAAATTCCCACCAATATCATCATCAGTTGTCAAAGAATCTTCAACCACACTTGAATTTAGCCAACTGGCAAAATCCACCCCAGACAAAGAACGACTTTTTTTGGCAGCCGCGCTTTCGCCAAACACCAACGACGCCTTTGCACCCAAATTTTCACGTTCAACACCTTCGGTAAATAACTTATCTGCATCTGATTGTAACGTTTGTATTTCCTGAATTAATGATTTCGCCTGATTTATATTATCACTGCATGCGCAACGATACCCCTCAGATTCATCCAGCAAACAAAAATCATCCATGCACGCCCGATATGCATCACGACAATTTTCTGGCTTTGACGGTTCTGGCTGTTCTGGCTGTTTTGGCTGTTCTGGCTGTTTTGGTTCATCCCCACCCGGTCCAGGAACAACAGGCACAACCGCTTCACTTTCCGCAGTTGGAATATTTTTAACCGTATTCGCCGTTGATTTTGTTGTCAGCGTCGGCATACGTGACGACATGGTATTCGGACGAACAACACCAACACGCGCCGATCCAGTCCGCACATCCGCCCCAAACACCACCCCAGGCACAAACAACAACATTGTCGCAAAATTTAGTAATTTCATATCTCTCACCGTATAGTATATCTCTTATAGAGAGATTGTATCAAATTTTACCCGACATCGCAAGCACATAAAAAATATTCTTGCTTTTTTTACCCGACAGCAATATTATAAAACCAACAAAATCAAAGGTTATTTTATGGCAAAAGACGACGTTATTGTTTTCAGTGGTGTTGTTGAGGATAAATTACCCAACACTATGTTTCGTGTCAAATTGGAAAACGGGCATGAAATATTGGCAACTGTCTGCGGCAAAATGCGCAAAATGCGTATCTGGGTAAACGTTGGCGAAAAGGTTCGCGTTGAAATGACACCATACGATTTGGACAAGGGTCGCATAACATTTGTTGAACGCGCACACACACCGACGCAAAACACAGAAAATTAAATCCTGGCAACCCAGGATTTTTTATTTCATTTATCACAAATATCGCTTGATATAAAAAAATCTTTTTTGCTATCATTTATCGCATAGGGATGAAAAGGATTTTTTATTTTGTTGTAATGACGTTTGTGTGCATCTGCGGTTGCGATGCGGCTGTTCGTGTTGCGACATCTGGCCCCACCAGACAAACAGTTTCATCCAGACAATCCCCAACCACAAACACACGCACAGTTCGGGCCACAACCCCCAGGGTTGCATCCCGACAAACAAACAATGTTTCCAGGGTCGCCACCGCAACCATTCAACGCGTTTCAAATCAAACATCACGTCGGACAACGAATGCACGTTCTGGGACTTCGCGCACCGCCACAAACATTGCGACCCAAACATTTGATTCTGGATATAACGTATGTCGTGATGCGTATTTTACATGCATGGATCAATTCTGCGCACAACAGAATGATTCCTATCGCAGATGCGTATGCTCATCCCGGTTAAGCGAAATTCAATCACGCGAACGCTCTTTGTCTGAGGCATCAGATTCCCTGGCAACATTCAAAGATTTGAACATCGACATCATCCCCAAAACAAGTGCAGAGGTAAAGGCAATGTTAACCGCATCTGCAGGCGAACATGCGTCAAAAAAAGACACATCTGATGCCAGCAAACAATTAAACGGTATCAGTGCAATATTGGCAAAAACAAAATCACAATCTTTGTCAACAAATGGAACTATTGATATTGGCGGCAACATAAATTCTATATGGGCAAATACTGATTTAGCATCTGGGGTAAATATTGCAAATTTATCTGGTGAACAATTATACAATGCCGTTAATGCACAGTGTGCCGAATTTGTAAGCGAAAAATGTCCATCTGCATCCATCAAAAACATGGTTATATCTGCATACGGCATGTACATAGAAAACGATTGTGCATTATTAATATCTGCATTGGACAAAAAACACAACCTGGCGAACAGCGAAATTCGTGCGACCGAACACGAAATGGATAATGCACGACTTGAAAATTACAACGCACATAATTCTACATCTATAAATGATTGCCTTGCAAATGTGCGCGCCGATATAACATCTGATTCTGCGTGCGGTACCGATTATGTGCATTGCTTAGATGTGACGGGACTATATCTGAACAAATTGACCGGCGAACCGATATACACCGCAAATTTTTATCAACTAGAAATGCAAATATCACTATCTGATGACATATTAACAAACAAGAACAATCAATTACTGGTGGCTGAATTAAACGGGAAACGCAAATTTGCAGAAAAATCATTGGAAACTTGTCGTGATTTATCAGATGATGTATGGAATGAATTTATGCGCCAGGCAATTACAGAAATCTATCAAACGCAACAATATAAAATTCGCCAGGTAAAAGATGAATGTTTAGACGTGGTTAACACTTGTTACGATGAAAAAACAAATTCGCTGCGTGATTTTAGTAACATAGACGCAAATTTGCTAATTGGTTCATCCCTGGAATTAGCCGAAGAAATGTGCCAGGAAAAATTGAACACATGTAGTAACCTGTATGGTCAAGGCGCAGAAGGGATGCGAGAATTATTAACAGCCATGCACGAAATCACCGATCAAAAAATTGCTGCCAGTTGTAAAACAAATCTAGAATCTTATGTAAAAAAGATGTGCGCTGTTCCTAGTATCGATACAATTCATTCTTATCCATATGCGTGTCGTGTTTATACACCAGGCGAACAAAGATTTGCCCGAATTGAAGCGTGCAACATCCAGACCAAATCGAACCAAACATCCGACGATGAAGACCCAGATTCAGAAGCTTCTGATAATATCGACGGTTGTCCAATTGAATACACTACATGCTTTGATGGATATTATTTGAAAAATAAAAACTGTTTCATGTGTCCAACCAGATGCGCAACCTGTCAATACAACGACACCAACAATAAAGTTACATGTAATACGTGTGCCGACAACCAGGAAACAACCGACACAGATTGCAAAGCGGTAACACCAGAATCAACAAACGCATGTCCAGACAACGGAATGTATATTGGCAGTTTGTATCAAAAATTGGTCAGATATGCACTGCAGGTTTGTGTTCGCCCATCAGCCACAAATAAAAACACTGTACCAGAAACCATCCTGCAAGACATTAGCACGGTTATGCAATCTGTAACCGTTGACATGGGCAAAGAACTGGCCAGAGAATGTGAACGTTTAGATGGCATTTGGATATCTACACCAGATTCATCCAAAAAAACAGATAAATTGCAAAAAACATTTTATAACGATACAGATTCTAACAAACAATGGGGATACTGCATAGAAGTAGAAGAACAAAACAATAATCAAACAAACGAATAAAACAAATACAATTGCAACAAGTGTTATTTTTTGATAAAATGTAGGTACATTATGAATATAACAAAAACATCTTTATTGCTTATATGTGGCATGGCATTTTGTGCACCTGCCCTGTCGGCATCCAGTATCATTGTATTAAACGGGGGCGACTGGTGGAAACGAATCGGTCCGTCTGTATGCCGTATTAACAATCAAACCTGTTATCCTAAAATGGCGAGCAACGCATACTGTTCATCAATCGGCAACCCAGAATGTTGGGATGCAGACGCAAATTGTTGGGGTAAAAAATACATTTGTGAAAATGCATTAAAATCTGGTGTCTCAAACAATTTGTTAACCAAAGCAGAAATAGCATCTGCAACATTGATAAGCGGTGATTTTGATATAAATATCGAATCGGAATCTGAACGTTGTTTTGGTGTTCGTAAAACATATGACAATGGCGCAGCTGCCACCGTAAACGGCAAAAAGGTCAAGGTTTGGTGTAATAATGTTCCACTGGAAAGTAATGATATTGAAATCATAAAGACGGGGCAAATTATTTTGACTGGCACACAACCAACATGTGGCACACTGTCCGAAAATGGATTTGCCGCAGTTCAGAATGGTTCATGCTGGGGTAAAGAATACAGCAAAAATTTCAAGAATAGCGATTACTATATAGATTGTAAATCCGGTCAATTGGAACCGTACCGTATTATTGATATCAATGGTGCCCGGGATTATGACAAAAACGCCAATGCAGAATCTGATACATATGAAAAAATAAAAAACAAATTTCAAACCATGTTGAAAACATC
>JBKSNB010000087.1:0-3270 GCA_046882025.1 Alphaproteobacteria bacterium
GGTTGCAAATTTTACCCCCATATCACAGGCAATATTTATTAAATCACGCCAATCACAATTCGAACCGTCCCAACCCAGACGCGTTTTAATAGACACCGGCACATTAACCGCACGAACAACCGCAGACATTATTTTCCCAGCCAACACATGATCGCGCATTAAAAAAGCCCCTGCCCCAGAACGAGTTGCCACCTTTGGTACAGGACACCCCATATTAATATCAATCCATTTTGCACCCTGATTTGCCAATATTTTAGCGGCCTCAGCCATGACATCAGGTTCGGCACCAAAAATTTGCGCGCCAATATTACCCTCATCATCATAACAATCAAAATTTCTGGGACAATTTTTATGCCCTTGAACCAAGGAATGACACGATATCATTTCCGTAACCATTGATATTTCAGGCGAAAACGACCTAAGCATACGCCGGAACGGCTTATCAGTAATCCCCGCAAGTGGTGCAGCAAAAATTTGATTATTTATAAACATTTGTGATATAATGACATGCATGAAGGAAAAAATCAAAAAATTCTTTAATTTTGTCGCAGTTGCCTGGACCACAAGTTTCCGCGGTAAATTGGGTGTTATATTACTGGTATTTGCGTTGTTTGTGTTTTTGCGAATGTTTTGGGGAACCGTTAATATACAAAGCTTTTTTATAAACATGTGGCATCTGAACAATGAACAGCATGATTTAGAAACACAACGCGCCAACCTGCAACAATTGCAACATCACAACCAATTATTACAAATAAACAGCCCTGATTACATTGAAGAAATCGGGCTGCAAACGCTTAATATCGGTGATTCTAAGACAAAGATATTAAAATTTTAATTCATCAAAACAATCGTCCCATTAAGGTACAAGGCAAATACCAACCACGCGATATAAGGCCATACCAAATAAGATGCAGTTCTGCTGATATAATAGAATTCACGTGACATCCATAACGACACAGAAATCAACCCCAACAATACCAACAATGCAGGCACCGGCATTTGTAACCCAAAGAACAAAAATGTCCAACCCGCATTTAATACCATGTGCGCCACAAACAACCAATATGACGTTGATTTCTTACATGCAGAACTGTTATTTTTTAGGATTAAAAATAATGCGACACCTAATATTGCATACAACAGTGTCCACGCCACGCCAAAAACCCAACCATCTGGCGTCAAGAAAGATTTATTAAGTGTATTAAACCAAACGTCTGAACCGCCACTGGGGGTGAACATACGCCCTAATATTCCAGGGATAAAAGAAACGACCATCGCAAAGATAAATTTCAATATTGTATTCATCAAGAACCTCCTTTTGTTCTGAACACATTATAACAACATAACGGCACAAAACGCACAGGAAGGTATTCTCAATAAATATTACAACTGGATAAACAAATCTGGATTATTCGCCAAATTTTCAATATTACTGTCTAAGTTTTCCCGATATTCCAAGAATTTTTGCTTATCAGCGGCACCCAAATTACTGATTGCTGGCAATTTAACCGTCATAGGATTAACGTGTTTGCCATCTTTTATTATTTCATAATGTAAATGTGGCCCAGTGGACAATCCAGTTGATCCCACATAACCAATCGTCTGCCCCTGCTTTACAGCCGTTCCAACACCGACACCCTTGGCAAATTTTGACATATGCGCATATAACGTTTCATATGACCCATTATGACGAATCTTGACATAGTTACCATGTCCACTATTATATCCACGTGCAACGACCCGACCTGCCCCCGCCGCAGGTATTGGTGTTCCAGTAGATGCACGGAAATCAACCCCTTTATGTGCACGCGTATACCCCAACACAGGATGCTTACGTTTACCTGAAAAACTGCTTGTAACTTTTGCGTTATTAATCGGGGTACGCTTTAACGATTTTATCGCCCCATTTCCAGATTCATCATAATAACCAACCGTGCCATCTGCCTTTTTAAAACGATACATTTTTACCGTTCCACGCAATGCATCAAACGACACCGCCAAAACACGCCCATTATCAATTTTTTTCCCATCAGAAAAATTTTCTTCATATAGCACAGAAAACTTTTGCCCGGCACGAACGTCACGTTCAAAATCCATTTCAAACGCCAACAAATCATAAACATCTATCAAAATTCCTTCGGGAATACCAGCACGCACCCCAGCCAGATAGAAACTATCCCCATCTAATATTTCACCGGATTTATAAACCCCATGCGTATCACGTTCAATATCAATATTATTACATTGCCACGATCCATCATCCGAACATGTGACCTCTACCTTGCGCCACGGGGACGGGACGACCACTATCTTAGATACTGGGGCAACCTCATCCGGGCGAACGAATTCTATTTTATCCTTGTCGGCGCGAATCGTTGCAATACCCGCATCAGATTTTAATACTTTGGCAATTGCATTTGCATCCGCGCCACTGATTCCCTGGGCTGTTAATAGACCAGATAATGTATCACCACTTGCCACAACAACCGTTGTCACACATTCCGATGGACCAATTAATTTTCCACCATGATTATGACGTGCAATCACCAAAACCGTTGCAACCAGTGCTAAAACAATTGCCAATGCAACAACCAACCTCGTCAACAAGACGTTATTTATAATATCTTTTGCTTTTTTCATGTGGTCGATTATAATATTTTTATGAACACAAATCAAGCATTTGAAATTTTATCACGTGCAAGCGATCCGCACAGTGCCAGAATTATATGCGAACACATGCCTAAAATGTCTGTGTTCAAAGTGCATAGAATTGCATTTCAGTTACGCAAAAATACCCCTGTTGCAAAAATCATTCATGAAAAATGGTTTTATGGATTGCCATTTTATACAAATTCACACACACTGGACCCACGTCCAGACACAGAAACATTGGTTGAATCTGTTTTATCCGACAAACCACAAAACGTCAAAATCTTGGACATTGGCACCGGCACGGGATGCATAATTGCGGCACTGATGAAACATATTCCTGAATCTACGGGTGTTGCCATAGATAAATCTTATTCGGCATTAAAGGTTGCAAAACAAAATATTAGAAATTTAAATCTGAATAAATATATTCAAATCAAACATGCAGATTTTTCAAAACCGAAATCAATCAATGAAAAATTTGATATAATTGTGTCAAACCCACCATACATCAGCCACAACGATTCACGCGTTGATGCATACGCTAAACACGATCCCAAAATGGCGTTATATGCAAAACACGATGGATTATATGCATATGAACAAATTGCCCAAAAT
>JBKSNB010000088.1:0-9364 GCA_046882025.1 Alphaproteobacteria bacterium
ACCTTAGTACGAGAGGACCGGGTCGAACGAACCTCTGGTGTACCTGTTGTCGCGCCAGCGGCACTGCAGGGTAGCTATGTTCGGAACAGATAACCGCTGAAAGCATCTAAGCGGGAAGCTGGTCGCAAGATAAGATATCCCCATGAGTTCAGTTCTAGACTAGGACATTGATAGGCTGTGTGTGTAAGCCCTGTGAGGGGTTTAGCTTAACAGTACTAATCGAACCATTGACTTTTTATCTTTTTTGTTTGATTTTTCAAACAATGCTTGAAGAGTTTGTTGATTTGTTTTAAGATTACAGACGTTCGCTAGATTTAATTCTGGTGATTATTGAGCGGGAGTCACCCTCTGTTCCATTCCGAACCAGACAGGGAAACCCCGTATCGCCGATGGTACTTTGGCTTAAGCCACGGAAGAGTAGGTCGTCGCCAGAATTAAATCTAGTTCCGATATGGAAACCGAAAAATTTATAACCGCCATTTCGGCGGTTGTTTTTTTATTAAAAAAACATTTTTGACAAAAAGTTTTTTTATGCTATATTTGTGTCGAATAAAAAGGAAACAATATGGGCTTGTTTAAAAATATAAAAACATTATTTGGTGTTGAAAAACCTGTAGTTGAAAAAAAGGTTGAGACAAAACCTGCGTTTGTTGACACACCTTTAACACATAAGGCGAGCAGAAGTTTCAATCATTATTTAGAACAATATTTAGGTTGCAGTATATACGGTATACAAATTGGTTTTCCTAAACAACGTTTAACCGATCAAGAATGGAACGAGTTAAACGATTATATAGCAAAATTCGGTTTAGAAATGATATCGAAAAAACACAAAAACGGCGCTATGTTTATGTGTTTTTCGCGTATTGGTCGGCATCAAGCGATACAAGAATATATCGAGAATTTATACACTGACTTCAAATCTACACCATTAACAAAAAAAGCAGGAGATTATTTTGATAATGATTTTAGATGTTTTTTAAAAGGGCAACCTGTGAAGAGTGGCTTTCTTCCGAAACAACGTTTAACCGATCAAGAATGGGACGAACTTAATAATGCCATAGCGGAATATGGTGTAAAAATGGTGGCCAGAAAACATGCAAACAACCGTTTCTATATGTGCTTTACGAATATTTCAGATGAAGGTAAATTGCGGCAAAATGGTGATGAATGTTTTACTAACGCTGCAAAAACTGCTACAAATATCGCAGATGAAGAAAAATTACCAGAACACCTGACCAAAACATTTTATAAAATCAAAGAATTGTATCCAAATATTCCAGATAGAGCTGTTAGACAGATGTTGACTAATCCGAATGCGAAAATATACGATTTGATAAGAAAAACCGATGTTCCATATGATTCAATGCAAGAGGATTTTGAAGATGCTGTTTTTTATGCTTTGGAAACAGCAAGTCGTGATTTACTAGAGGATCCGTACAGAAATGGTTGGCAGAACATATGCCTTAAAGAAAAAAGTATTACAGGAACAAAGTATAACCCAAAAATCCATATGTATGGGTATCAGGGGGGGACATGGACAAGAGAATATAGCAATTCTTATAATCAATTACAAAAAACAATTAAATACCATATCAGTTTGAATGTAGATATAACAAAAGAGTTGTTGGTTGGTTTAGATAATATTGTAATAGCAGATGCGGGTAAAACAATAGCGTATTACAAGTTCCCTAAATTAGGCGGTTATAAAGAAGTTATACACAGACATGATCCCGTCACAATATATACTTATGATAGAAACCCCGTGCTGGAACAAGAAATAACGCGTTTAGCGTCCATTTATGCGCGTTCTAATGATGGGTTGATAGGTACTGTGTTGGCAAAAGGTGTGAGTATAGAAAAGGAAACCAACGATGGTAATATATCTGTTGGTGAATTAGCCGCACAACGTATACAAAGTATTATACGCGGTCGATAATAATTAAATCGTCCTTTAACCGCCATTTCGGCGGTTGTTTTTTTATTAAAAAACATTCTTGACAAATATGATTGATTTGTGTTATGTTTCGTCGCATAACGATTCGAAATTAATAGAGGTGCCAATGCGTATGTTATTCTTTTTGTAGAATTTATTTGAATTAAATCCGATTTTTCGGCGTTTTTATGATATAATATTTAACCAAAAGGATAAGATATGTTACGCAAAAATATTGGCAACCAACAGCAAGCACAAATCAAAAATATCACAGAATTTCCCAAAACAGTATGGGGATTTTACGTAAAACACATTATGCCTGCGTATTGGTCGGGCTTTTTGTGGTGGGCGCTATTGTCATTAATAGTATGTTTTGATGATGTTTTGTTTCCAAATTTTCAACGTTGGGTTGTAAAATTATTAGAAAATCCGATGCCAACCGGAATGACGTGGTACGAATATGTTGGTCCAACAATACTGTTGATTGTTGGGCTAAGTATGGGGGTTACTTTATCTAATTTGTGGCGCAGGGCTATATCGTCTAGGTTTGAACCTGGAATAAAAAACCAGGTTTCAGTTGTTTTGACAGAATATGCTCAGTCCCAATCTATGGTTTTTTGGACCGGTCGTATGGCGGGTTCAATCAGTTCACAAATTGGATATATCAAAGAAGCATTTAGCTGTGTTGAAACATTGTGGCGGGTTTTGGGTTACCTACTAATGATTTGTATAAATGCGGGATTGTTGTTCAATGTAAACAAGTATATTGCGACTATGTTTGTAATTGCGTTTGTATTCAGGGCATTATATGCATGGCATATGCGTAAACCAATAAAAGAAGCGGTTAAAGACAAAACATCAAAAGGCAGCATATTAAGTGGTAAAACCATGGATAGTTTATCAAATTACGCGATTGTAAAACTGTTCACAGGTCAAAAACGGGAAACAACATATTTGGATAACCCGCGTCGGGAAAATATAGCTGCACAACGCCATTATGCTTTTTTGAACCGTTTGTTTTGGGGAATCCCAGGGGTTTTGTGGGATATAATGTTCGGCGCGACAATGTTTTTGTGCGCAATGCTGTTTTATCGTGGTCAAATGGATATATCTGAAATTGTGTTTAGCGTCAGTGTGTATTTTCATGTTATGGGTTCTATAAGCTTTATTATCAATATGATACCAGAGATCGTAGATAAAATCGGTTCTGCGACCAAGGCGTATTCTAAATTGATTGTTCCAATTGATGTTCAAGATAATGTAGGTGCACCAGAATTGAATGTTAAACATGGTAAAATAGAATTCAAAAACGTTTCATTCAAATACCGCAATAAATATGTGTTGCGTGATTTGTCGTTGACAATTAAACCCGGCGAACGTATTGGTATTGTTGGACCGTCTGGCGCCGGTAAAACGACATTAGTGAATTTGTTGATGCGTTTTTATGATGCAAACAAGGGGGATATATACATTGATGGTCAAAATATTCATGATGTAACCCAGGAATCGTTACGTCAAAATATATCGTTTATTCCACAAGATCCAACTATGTTTAACCGCACAATTCGTGACAATATTGCATATGGCAAAGAAAATGCCACGGATTCAGAAATACATCGTGCGGCAAAATTTGCATCGGCAGATAAATTTATTTGTGCAACGGAAAAGAAATATGACTCTTTGGTTGGTGACAGGGGAATAAAATTGTCGGGCGGTCAGCGTCAGCGTATTGCGATTGCGCGTGCGTTTTTAAAGGATGCGCCGATTTTGATTCTGGACGAAGCGACATCTGCATTGGATAGTGAAACCGAGGTTGCCATTCAACAATCGTTTGATAAATTGTCATCAGGGCGAACAACAATTGCAATTGCGCATCGCCTGTCGACCTTGCGGAATATGGACCGGATTATAGTTCTGGATCATGGGCATGTTGTCGAACAGGGAACACATAATTCTTTGCTGCGCAAAAAGGGTGTTTATGCACGCTTGTGGAAAATGCAGTCCGGGGGCTTTTTGCAGGAAAAATAAACCCAATCTAACCGCCATAATGGCGGTTTTTTCTTGCACGCACAAAAATATATTTTATACTATGCGCATTGCCAGAGGGAATGAAACGTATAAAGGATTTATAATATGAAAAAGATTTTTGTTCTGATGGCTTGTGTTCTTGCAACCCCTGTGATGGCTGATTTTTACTATGGTGGACGCACACAAAATTGTGATTTGGAATCTATGCGTGCTGCGCTGGATAGGGCGACAATTGCCGGTCATGGTGCGGTTATCACAACCGTTGATTGTGTTGACACAATCGCTGCGCCTGCCGCAGAATATCCACAGGTTGAATATATCGCATCATACGATAATATTGAAACGGTTGATTGTGTCCCTGGGCCAATCGTGTACGATTTGCCAGAATCAGATTGTGATATGTGTTATTAAAAAAAACGCCAATTTGGCGTTTTTTTTTATTCAATAATCACTGCACCCTGACGAACAATATTTATTTTCTCATCGGATAATATTGCGACAGTGCTGGGTGCACCGCCCATTTTATCAAATGCATTATCTATAACGATAATATCTGGGAATTGTGCGCGAATTTCATCGGCATTTTGTAATGGTGCCATCCCCGATATATTTGCAGACGTTGTTGCCAAACAATGACCGTCAATCACCGCACACAGTTCGTGAAATGGTTTGTAATTCGGGATACGTACGCCACCAAATGACATAGTGTTTGTGTCGGCAACCGGTATGCCGATGGTTAGCGCACCCGGCCAAAATTTTTTTGCCAAATCGAACGCAACCGATGGATAATTTTTCATATATGGTGATATATGTTCGATTGTATCCGACATAATGATAAGGTGTTTTTCATGTGGACGATGTTTAATTTCAAATAATGCGTCTGCACCGCGCGCATTGGGCAACGCGCCCAATCCCCAGACCGTATCCGTTGGGAACGCAATAACACCGCCACGTGCCAAGTGTTCATTTAGTTTTTTAATAAAATCTGAATCATTTAAATTTGTCATGCACATAAATGTATAACTTATATCTCTATATGCAAGAATATTTTTGCGAATTGACCAATGGCGAATGCAACCACTGATACAACTGTGCAAATTATCAGCATTTCTATAAATGGTTTTACAAAATCACTGTGTCTGTGGTGACCAACACAAATATTAAACCCAAGCAGTATTCCAATCGCAATCAATATAGTTGAAACAAATGCAGTATTTACATTTATGAATATTGCAAATGGTGCCAATAATAGCACAGATGTTATGATATATGCTGCGCCTGTTGCGAATCCTGCGATTTTTGCATTACGAACATTATCGGTCTTGGTTGCCAGGTAGTTTGCCGCCGTCATAGACATTGCATCAACAACGGACATTATGATACAGGTCAGCAATAGTAATCGCCGATTGGTTAATGTAAATGTTAAACCTGCAATTGTTCCTGTTATACTGACCACTGCGTCGTGTATCCCCAGTATAATTGCGCCATAGCTATCAAATTTTCGTTTCATATCATAAATTTTAACACAGGTTGTAAAAATCTGCGCTTGGAAAGAAATCTTAAAATTAACAAATTTTTACTTGATTTTAGGATACATTTGCCCCACAATCGCAGGGCTTTTATCAAAGGAGATATTATGAGCGAAAAATGGGTATATAAATTCGGAAACGGTGCCGCCGAAGGTCGTGCAGATATGCGTAATCTGCTTGGGGGAAAGGGTGCTAATTTGGCAGAAATGAATTTGGTTGGTTTGCCGGTTCCTGCGGGATTTACTGTCACAACCGATGTTTGTACATATTATTATGAAAACGGTCAAACATATCCGTCTGATTTAATGGATCAAGTTCGCAGCGGTGTTGCGCATATTGAAAATATTATGGGTAAAAAATTTGCAGATATGGAAAATCCATTGTTGGTATCTGTCCGTTCGGGTGCGCGTGTTTCCATGCCTGGTATGATGGATACAGTTTTGAATTTGGGTTTGAACGATGAAACAGTAAAAGCGTTGGCAAAAATTTCAGGTTCTGAACGTTTTGCGTATGATTCTTATCGTCGTTTTATCATGATGTTCAGTGACGTTGTGTTGGGTGCTGATATTGATTTGTTCGAACACACTTTGGAACGCATGAAGGAAGACAAGGGGTATAAGGTTGATACAGAACTGACCGCTGATGATTTGAAGGAATTGGTTGAACAGTTCAAAGAAATCGGTGTTAAAATCGGTAAAGTATTTCCACAGGATCCATGGGAACAGTTGAAGCTGGGTATTGGCGCAGTGTTTGGCTCTTGGATGTCTAAAAAGGCAATTACATATCGTAAATTGAATAATATTCCAGGTGATTGGGGAACGGCAGTGAATGTCCAGGCAATGGTGTTTGGTAATTCGGGTGATGATTCTGCAACCGGTGTATGTTTCAGTCGTGACCCTGCAACCGGTGAAAATAAATTCTATGGCGAATATTTAATTAATGCCCAGGGTGAAGACGTTGTTGCGGGTATTCGTACCCCACAGCCAATGGCCAAGGATGGTTCGGGTCGTGTATCGTTAGAGGAAGCAATGCCAGAAGTTTATGCTGAGCTAGTTGATGTTCGTAACAAATTGGAAAAACATTACAAAGATATGCAGGATATGGAATTCACCATCGAACACAGAAAATTGTGGATGTTGCAATGCCGTAATGGTAAACGCACTGCGGCGGCGGCTGTTCGTATGGCGGTTGAAATGGTGTCCGAAGGTTTGCTGACCAAAGAAGAAGCAATTTTGCGCGTTGGTGCAGATCAATTGAATCACCTGTTGCATCCAATGTTGGATCCTAAGGCAGACAAGAAAGTTATTGCAAATGGTTTACCTGCGTCCCCAGGTGCAGCCGTTGGTCAGGCGGTGTTTAATGCCGAAGATGCTGAAAAATGGCGTGCTGAGGGTAAAAAGGTTATGTTGATTCGTATTGAGACATCACCAGAAGATATTGCCGGTATGAATGCTGCCCAGGGTGTTATTACTGCACGTGGTGGAATGACATCACACGCGGCGGTGGTTGCACGTGGTATGGGAACGCCATGCGTATCTGGATCACCTGATATCAAGATTGATTATGAAACAAAAACATTGAAAACAACATCGGGTGCGGTTATTCACGAAGGTGATTGGGTTTCCATTGATGGTGCCAAGGGTCAGATTATCGAAGGCGCGGTTCCAACAGTATCTGTGGAATTGACTGGTGAGTTGGGAACATTGATGCAATGGGTTGATGAAATCAAAGATTTGAAGGTCAAGGCAAACGCTGAAACACCAAAAGATGCAAAACAAGCGCGTGATTTTGGTGCCGAAGGTATTGGTTTGGTTCGTACAGAACATATGTTCTTTGATCCATCCCGTATCCAGGATTTGCGTGAAATGATTTTGGCTGATGATGAAGCAGGTCGTCGTGCAGCATTGGCAAAATTGTTGCCTTATCAAAAGGCTGATATGGTTGAATTGTTCAAAATCATGGACGGTCTGCCGGTCACAATTCGTTTGATTGACCCACCACTACATGAATTCTTGCCGCACACTGATGAAGAAATTGAAACATTGTCAAAACATATTGGCAAATCTGTTGAATTCATCAAGGCGCGCAGTGAATCTTTGCGTGAACAGAATCCAATGTTGGGTCATCGTGGTTGCAGATTGGCAATTACATATCCTGAAATTTGCGAAATGCAAACACGTGCGATTTTGTCTGCGGCACTTGAATGCCAAAAGGCGGGTGTTCGCGTATTCCCTGAAATCGAAGTGCCATTGGTTGGTTCCAAGAAGGAAGTGGATATTGTTAAGGCAGTTATTGATTCAACTGCGTCTGCATTATTCGCAGAAACAGGTGAAAGTGTTGAATACACTGTGGGTTCAATGATTGAATTGCCACGTGCAGCATTGCTTGCAAATGAAATTGCGGAAAGTTGTGAATTCTTTGAATTTGGAACAAACGATTTGACACAAACAACACTCGGCATGTCACGTGATGATACTGGTAAAATCTTGGAAGAATACCGCGCACGTGGTGTATATGTTGCGGATCCATTTGCGTCGGTTGACCAATTGGGTGTTGGCCTGTTGATTAAGGATGCAGTGTCTAAGGCACGCGCGACCAAGGGTGCAAATATTCACCTGGGTGTTTGCGGCGAACATGGTGGTGATCCTGACTCTATCGAATTCTTCCACCAGGTTGGATTTGATTCCGTATCGTGCAGTCCGTTCCGTGTGCCAATTGCGCGCCTTGCGGCGGCACAAGCGGCGGTTAAATTCCCACGTAAAAAATAAAAATATACAAACGCATCTTCGGATGCGTTTTTTACTATTTACAAAGTATTGCCAAAATATTATAATATAAATAATTATATGGCACGCAGTGTCACTGTCGTGTCGCGGAAGTGCGAATTTCTGGGCTTCCCCAAAGGATAGGAGAGTTTTTATGAAAAAACGTGATATCATTGATTTTGGTAAAAATGCCATGGGAACTGTATTCTTGTTGGCGGCTGCGTTTTTTATGTGTTCAACATTTTTGTCGATTAAAACAGTGTTTGCTGATCCAATCGCACCAACGGCATCGCGCACATCGTCACAGTCCGTACGTGATTCTGGGCGGGCACGTGCAACACGTGTAACATCGTCACGTACAACGCCTGCACGTGGTGGTGGTAATACGGGCGCAACCCGTACAGTGGTCAGTCGTAATATCGCGCGTGGTGTTTCACCGCGCGTTGCATCAACGACACGTAATGTTGTGGCACGCAGTGGAAATGTTGCGCGTGTCGGGGTCAGTGGTAATGCCATGATGCGTGCGTCGTCGGGAACAGCGAGTTATTCTGTATTGTCCAGTAAACTGTATACCGGAAACTATTCAAATATTATTGATTCAACAACTGGACTAATTTCTGCGGACGCGTATAGTACATGTCTGGACAGTTATTATACTTGTATGGATGAAATCTGTACTGCGCGCAGTGATACCAAGGGTCGTTGTTCATGCGCGGGTCGTGCGACGAATTTCTTGGTCGCAGAACAGGCATTGGAAACCGCAAATGAAGAATTAATAAACCTGTCTGGGCAATTGGCATTGTTGATTTCAACCAAGGGCAAGGATGTTAGTGCGGCATTTCAATTAACCGATGCAGAAAAGGTTATGAACTGTGTTTCTTGGAAAGACATGTCAAGTCAGTATTCTACTAATTCGGCAGAGGCACTTGCGTGGTGTAATAATCATGGTATTTATCAGGATGCTTCTGGTGGTGCAATAACGAGTTGTACACAGCCGGCGTATTGTTCTTCGACAGGAACAGGGGCTAATAATTTTGGATTTGATATTAAAAATATTGATGGATCGTCCAGTGATATAATGGCATCGTTAAAGGCATGGGCGGATG
>JBKSNB010000089.1:0-3688 GCA_046882025.1 Alphaproteobacteria bacterium
TAAATCCGAATTTATTAATATCCTTGCCAACATCATACATTACTGTTTATACCCCAAATCATTGATAGAAATATTTTTACTGTATCCGACTGTTTCTGATTTTGGATTCATCATAACAACCTTATCGCGCAAAAATTCAGGACGTGTAAACGATTCGAAACGTGCCTGTTCCTGGGTTGTTTGACGCTGAATATTTATGATTTCATTTTTTATCATTTTACGTGTTCTGTTCTGCGTGCGATAGCAAACCTGTAATATCACCGTCAAAAACAGCATCCCCAGCAATGCCCACGTGCCAATTTTCAACATTTTTTCATCTTCACCCATTTACATTCCCCCATACAGACATGTGCATTTTATCACAAATTTTGTAAAAAACGAATTATAGAATTTACCCCACCTACCCTACCGGTTCCCAACTGCAATTTTAGTGACGAAAATTCTGACCACAAATCCATTTTTTTTATTTCGTCGACCCCTTTGCCATCAACCATAGCCAACAAAATTGCAACAATTCCGCGGACGATTCCTGAATCTGCCCGACCATATAATTTTCCATTCAGCGAACAAATTTCAACATGTGAAGTGCACCCTAAAATATCACTGCATTTTGCGCCATCTGGAACATTTTCAAGACGCGCGCCAAAATCCATAACCATTTCTAATTTTGTTGCAGGATCATCAACCATATCCAATGTTTTTTTTATTTCTGCATACGTCATTATTACCACCCCATATTTGTCAAATCTAATTCAATCCGTGCCTGTTCAGACATACGCGACAAATCCCACGCAGGTTCCCACACTAAATTTACATCAACCCGCGCCCCAGGTGCCGCCGATGAAACAACCTGCTTTACCTGATCCAAAATATCCTGCATCATCGGACACGTCGGTGACGTAAACGTCATATTTATCTGTATTGAATTATCCCCAATAATAATATCATACACCAACCCCATATCCCATATATTCACAGGTATTTCTGGGTCAAATACAGTTTTTAATTTTTCAATAATTTCTTCACGTGTTGGCATTTATTTTTCAACCATATGTTTTATTGTATTAATAACTGCGGTCGCATCCGCGCGACTATTCCACGGTCCAACCGACAAACGAATACTGCCCGACACAGACATATATTTATGTATCCACGATGCACACATATTCCCAACGCGAACACAAATATTATTTGCCCCTAAAATTGTTCCGACATCCAATGGGTGCATTCCATCAATCACGAATGATAAAATTGCCGAATCACGATTGGATAATATTTTCACACGATTTAATTTACTAAGTTCATCATACATATATTTTATTAAATCTAAATCAGGACGTTTGGCAACCAACGATTCTATTGCAGGAATCATTCCGGCAATTTGCGTAATTGGTAATGTGCCCGCTTCAAACTGGAACGGTGGATTTTCCAGCAACCAATTTTTACCATTTATCTGGGCAACCATACCACCACCGAACTTATCTGGGCTAAATCGTTCTGGATTTTTAATATACATTATTCCGATACCGGTATCCGTTCCAATTTTGTGCCCCGAAAAGCACATAAAATCACAATCCCATTTTTTAACATCTATTTTGTTGTGCACAACGTATTGGGCACAATCAACAATTGTAATAACATTTGGATTTACCTTGCGCGCCGCAGATATAATTTTCCCAACATCCTGGGGCATACCCAAAACATTAGACATTGCAGTTATAAGCAAAACATCCGCACATGGCAAATTCTTGACATCAATATTCATATTTTTATCGAGTGGACACACCACAAAATTTTGTGTATTCATCTCAAACGGGCCACGTAAACTATGGTGGTCTAAATCAGACCCCGCGCACATTGTTTTTTTACTGAACATCCCTGGCGTATTTTTCAATATATTAACGATTCTGTTAAACCCATCTGTGGCACCAAACGTAAAAACAACCGAATCAACATCTGCATTTATAAAATCAGCGACAAACCTGCGGGTTTCCGCAATCATATCATCAACCGCCGCCGCACGCGCACACACACCACGCCCGGCATTTGCGTATTTATTCCGCAAAAAATCGCCCTGTGATTCTAGCACTGATTGTGGTTTCAGAAAACTAGCCGCCGCATCCATGTATATGAATTTATTCATGACGTTTTCCCTTGCTTTTTAGGTCAATTATAATACACTCTTTCACATAATCAATAAGCAAAGGAGAAAAACATGGCAATAGAGCACGCGAATGATTCAACATTTCAATCAATGGTTCAAAATGGTTTAACACTGGTTGATTTCTGGGCCCCATGGTGTGGTCCATGCCGTATGTTTGGTCCTATTTTCGAATCTGTATCAAACGAAGTAGTCGATGTAAAATTTATAAAATTTGAAATCGATGACACAAACCGCGCAACACCAATAAAATATGGCATTCGTTCAATACCTGCGATATTGGCATTCAAAGACGCTGAATTGGTTGAGGCACGAACCGGCCTCATGGACGAAGAAACATTAAAAAATTGGATAAACGAACTAAAAGGGTAAAGACATGGCAAAGAAAGATTTTAAAACAATAGAACTGCCACCTAAGTATGTTCCAAAAAAATCAGAACCGTATATGTGTCCTGAACAGTTGGCGTATTTTTACCAATTATTATCGGCACAAAAACAAGAACTGGAAAGCAGTTCTACGGCCATGTTAAATTCTGTTCGTATGGCAGATAAATCGGACAGCGCGGTTGTGGGGGATGAAACCGACAATGCATCAATGGAACAGGAAATAACGTCCAACCTGCGCATGCAACAACGTGATAATAATTTACTGCGTAAAATAAATGATGCACTTGATCGTATGGACAAGGGAACGTTTGGTTATAGTGTTATATCCGGCGACGAAATCGGCATTCAACGTTTGGTTGCACGTCCCTTAGCAACAATGACTGTTGAAGAGCAAGAAGAATACGAACAAAACCGTTAATAAAATTTAACATAAAAAACACCCACCGAAACGGCGGGCGTTTTTTATACAACTATTAATATACAAAATCTTTACTTGGCAGACAAATTTTACCATCTGCGATATATTCTGCTTGACCAGAATACATTGCTTTACAATCTGCTTCTGACACATATTGACAGGATAAAAATCTATCATCTACAACAGGGTCGCCAATCAAACTTAATGCAAGTACAGGAGAAACAAAAGTAGCTGTTGTTAGACCAACTGTTTTTAATGTGTCTATGGATATTTTTTCTGGGCTACCTTCATAAATTAAGCACAAACCTTTTGCGAAACCATAATTTGCGGTATGTTGCACAGATTCACTATAATCATCAAATTCAAATTCTATATATCCACCATTTCCCATATGACATCTAATATAATCATTTCCAACAACACCTGCCTTTGACATATCAAAAGTTTCACATGTTGAACCATGTTTTTTTAAATAAATATCAACCAATTTTTTTGCATCTTCACTGTTGGCCACCTGCACATCTTTAAAAGTCGTATTACAATATGCAGCATATGCAGAATCTTTACACGGCGTTTTAGATATACATTTTTGATTTTTTGCATCCCAAACACGGTTATCCGCATTCATGCACCGTTGTTTTATTTCTTCTGTTGTTAAAGCACTAACAGAATTTATAGCCGCCACGGCCCCCACTAAACCACAAACCAATTTTTTCATTTTT
>JBKSNB010000090.1:0-5257 GCA_046882025.1 Alphaproteobacteria bacterium
ATTATCGCAAATATTGTCGTTCGATGGTAACGTGCTCCAATCGCCATCCTGGCACAACCAAACACAATCTGAATTATCTGACTTAGAAGCATCTGCGTACTCTGTCCATGTACTATGCTTATCTTCGTTCTTTGCTTCAATCTGTGTTGGACAAAAATATGCACATGTATCTTTAACTTTACGTGCAACCATCATCAAAATTGCACGTTCATCTGTCGGTGCCCCGCGTGGACGAATTCCTTTATCCTTTGCAGTTGCACAATCGTTGTCACGACTCTTACCAATACAAATTGTTTTTTCAATGTTATGTGGATCGCAGGTCCACACACGACCGTCACCCCATTTTCCTAATGCGTCTACTCCTAGGCTTTCATAATACTTATAATCCGCACTAACAGCGACTGCTGTATTCGCACAAATCGCCCCCACAACAAACCAAAAATAAAACTTATTAAACACAGACATTATTGTTCGCCTCCTGAAACAATGTAACACTCTCTGTTTTCCCAATAACCACCAATAGAGTTGCATTTGAGCTCAAACCATGCGTCTGTCAAATCACAGGTATCAGTGGCTGCGTTATAAGATGCCCATTTTGTCCCTAAATCATTACACAAATTCCTGACTGATTTTTCTAAACACACACCCCACGATGACGTTTTCTCTTTGTCACCACCCGACACCTTGGAATAAAACGCCGACAAAGTATTATTGATATTACCATCTGTGGTTGTTGCCCATATTCCATCCAGCGATTCACACATATCCGCCAACATGATATCCATTTCTATTTTCAGTTCGTCCATTAAACCGGTAATAATTGCATTTGTGTTTTCAGTATTAGATGTGTCATTAACACTCGTGCATGCAAGGTCGGCATGTTCGGTCAAAACAGCTTGAATCGTAGCACTATCTGTCAATCTGCATTTATACGGATACCCCTGATCACCACTATCCGGAGTGCACAATTCATGCAATTTGTTCTTTAACGCGGCATCACACGCCTGATTTATACGCGTATTATCAACCGCACCAACAAAATTCACCAACGCATCCAGCCCACAGATCTCACCATCTACTGCTGTCACTTTACCTGTCGTTACATCAACACTACACCCGTCTTCTCCACCAAACAATGCCGCACACGCAGTCAATTTATCTGCGCACATTCCACGTGCGGCGGCAACACTTAATGCCGCGGTGGTATTTGCTGTATCGGCACCAAAACTCTTTAATGCACCCGATTGGGCATCATAACATTCCGCGACAGTTTCAACACAGGACATTCTGACTTCTTCTAATTTTTCATCCTGCGCCTGGGCAATTTCAATTATCGCCGATCGCTTAAATTCATTCCATACATCATTAGCGATATCACGACATGAATCCAATGCCGTCGCCGCAAACATCCGTTTCCCATCCAAAAACGTATTAAACGCCGGATTTTTATTTAAAACATCATCCCCGACACTACCAGACAAATTTATTAAATCAGTTAATTTAAACAAACTGGCGCTATAAATTGGTTCACCCATTGTATTTATAAACGCACCCGTATTATCCAAACATTTTACATAATTTGCGCCACATGCCGCGTCCGATTGAATCGCCGAACGAACTGCAGTAATACATTTGTTCATATCGTCACTGTTATGTGAACGATACTCTTCCAATCGTGCCTCACGCAGGTACTTTTCAGCGGTGCGAACCGTTTGTTTTACCTGCTCGGTCTTAGAATCAACCTTTTTCGCATACGCGTTACAATCCTGGGTTATCAGGATGCTATACGAACTCCTGGCCATGTTTGTGACCGCACTGCCGTCACAGGAATCTGCAACCATTTGCAAACATTGCTTGTGTACATTATTGTACAGGGCGCCGCCTTCCAATGTTGACAAATCAACACCACTGCCACCACTAAATATAGACGATTCGGAATTGCCCGACCAAACATCATCCAGACCAGATGCAAAATTCACATCTATCAAACCAATATTCTTGTATGAAACACCTTTATTTGTGTCCGACGATTTTCCAGACAACAAATCCCCAATCTGATCCAACATTTTGGCCGCCGCACTGGTATCTTTCTTAATTGCACGTTCGCCCTCACTGGCGGAATACATTGCTGCAACCTCAGCTGCGGTCTTATCAACCGCATTCAAATTATTATCTTCAAATTGCGCCAATAAAGTGACGGCCTTATCCAATCTATCCTCAGCATCGCGGAAATCAGAAAATTTATCACTGCAAAAACATCTGCGATATGTATCGTTTGCATTTGCACAGAATTGATCCATACACGTGGCATATGCATCACGACATGCGGCATAACCACCACCAATCTTGCTAACATCTGAAAAAACCGATGTTGCACGCGAAACCGATGCCGCGCGCGACTGATTTCGACCGCTGCGCCCGATGTTTTGCGCCGTCCGAACAATTGGGGTTAATATACTGGAATTAACACCATCCGTCACACTGCGCGCCGCGGAACGCGCCACACGCCCAATCGTTTGCGTCCCACCTTGCGATGCCGATGACGCCGAATACCGCGCAACATTGGCACTGCGCACGTTGCCATTGGCACGTCCGCCACCAAGCGTACCCGTACTACCCGTCCGAATCGCACCATCATTCGCCACACGTGATGTTGATACACGATCAGCATTCGCCGCCCCAACATCAAGTCCAGCAACCAAAACAATAAACATAAAAATAAAATTAATCGGTTTCATTTATTCTCTCTGTTCATATTCTATCATTTTTAAACCATGCAAATCAACAACATTTTTATTCAATGCAACAATTCACCGCATTTTTAACCCATTGCCCCAAACGTTTTACCGTGGACATCCCAGAATCATTATGCTTTTCTATCTTTTTAGGGTCCTTTATTTTGCATTGCTTTACCGCACTATCATAAAATTCAGGAACATTTTCGTGAACACCATCTAAATCAATCAAATGCATATTCAACCCCCAGAACAAAGAATATAAATCATACGCCTTGTCAAACATGGCATAGGCATCCTTTTTATTCCCGGCACCCAGGGCCTTGGTTCCAACCTCCATCAAACGCATTGATGCCGCCAACAGATGTTTTGAAATACACCAAACTTCGCCACCTTCAGCCGACGATTTATCAACAATACGTGTCATCAATTCCTTGCGCATGTTGCGAACTGTATTTATCATATCATAAAAACCATGTTTCTGGGTCTTGGCACCACTGAAAAAGAAATGTTCTTCCAAAGAAATCAAATTCATCAACGCGATGGATAAATCCTGGTCAGACGACAAGTCCAATGGATTTGCTTTTTTGGCCATGTCTAGTTTATTTATCATTTCATCCAAAGATAATTTTTTTGCATTTTTCTTCATTTCTTTCATCCTTCTTTAATTTTTTTTTAACACAACGTTATCCCAATTTGTGGCAACCACTTAATTATCGCCCAAAATATCAGTGTAACAACCAACAAACCACCAAACGGCATCACAACCTTTTGAAAAGGAAACTTTGCATGACCACCATTATTCTTTTTGATATTCATATACCAAACTTCCATAACAAAAAACACAACCGAACCAACAATTACCCCCAGCAAGAACTGGTCAATGCCCCACATACATTTATCACCAAACAGAACAATCGGATTTGCCGATGGAATAAAATACACCATCAACAACAACGCATAATACAAAACAAAATTAAGAAAATACCAAATTGGCCGCTGAACCCCATGGGCGCGCATATAATTTGCCGTCCACCCCGCCAAAGATAGTGTTAAACCACCCGCCCAGATGCCGGTTATGACATCTTCAACCCCCAACAGGCGTGCACCTTCCAATCCTGCGCCAACCGCAACCGTACATACCGGACATACCGCATTCGCAACAGGTAAAACAAACATTGTCGCAATCAATGCAAACAAAACAGGTGACAAAATTTTCTTCATTTTCTTCTTTCCTTTATTTTTAAGCACATTCTAACGCAATTCGCAAACCCAGGTCAATATGATTTTTCCACTGCACGCATGTGCGCCGATCGTGCCCGCGGATTGCTTTCCAATTCTTGTTCTGACGGCAGGGCAGGTTTTAATAACCTGAACTGCGGTTCCTGAACAATCGGCAAATACGGATTGCCGCGCGCGCGCGTCCAATCATTAAACGTATTTTTTACAATTCTGTCTTCAAGTGAATGAAACGTAACACAAACACATTTTCCGCCAACATTTAACAAGTCCGGCACAGATTTTAATGCGCGTTCTATTTCACCAAATTCATCATTAACCGCGATACGCAGTGCCTGAAACACCGGGGCAACGTCATGCGGGTTATAAATCAAATCGCGTAATTCAAACGTGGTTTTGGGTTTCGCATCACATATGGCACGCGCCAAAATATTTGCCTTGGTCACATCACCGTAATCACGCAAAATTTTTGCAATTTTATCCGGCGAACTGGTTTCTATTAATTCAGCCGCACTAATTCCATCCGCCGACATACGCATATCCAACGGGCCATCACTGCGAAATGAAAATCCGCGTTGGGCAATATCTATCTGCATGGATGATATTCCCAGGTCAAAAACAATTGCATCAAAACCAGGGGTTAAATCTGAGATATGTGAAAACGTGTCCGATATAAAATTAAACCGATTGCCATATTCTTGTTTTATTTTTTCTGCATCCGGGATAACCGTAGAATCCCTATCAAACGCAGTCACTTTTGCACCCGCCGCCAAAAACGCACGCGAATATCCACCTGCGCCAAATGTTGCATCAATAACCGTTCGGCCGGACAAATCGCCCAATGTTGACAATACTGAATTTAATAACACTGGTATATGTTTCATTATTCCACCGTAACCTTTATCCCCAGACCACGAAAATCATCAATTGTTGTCGGCAACAACGTGACCGGTGTTGGCAGTGCCATAGATGCCGTTTTATCCGCGCCGTGCAGTTTCAAAACTATGCGTGTTGTTCCACCCGACAGCGTTGCCAATGATTTTTTCACAGACATCAATGCATCCTTGGTCCACACATCTAATGTTATCTGACGGGCAACATTTGCAACCCATTGATTCATTGGAATAATAGAATCAACAAATATAGAAACCCGGTCATCACGATTTGATGTTTTCCCAGATATAACAACCAAATTTTCATTTGCCAATATACCTGCAAACACTGCCGCGGCATCACCAAAGGCAACCGCATCAATATTTCCACAACTGTCCGACGCCGCAATT
>JBKSNB010000091.1:0-6408 GCA_046882025.1 Alphaproteobacteria bacterium
CTAAAAAATGCCAACGCATTTATCCATAGCCCCCGCAGTGTTCGTTTAGGACTAACCTTATTTATTACTTTTTCCTGCTGAACAATTCCGAAATTTTTAAAGAACATTAGCCCTGCGAAATACACCAGTGCTGATGCCATAAACGGCAAACGGTTATCACCGAATCGGGCCAGTATTGCCGTTGCGACCAGTGGCGCCGCCACCGCCCCAATATTTGCCCACAGATGATACCGCGCATTCAAACGCGCCATTCCGCCCGATTTATCTGCAAAATCTGCCATAAATAGTGGAATTAAAATTCCCACCATTGTTGACCCAATACCCGACGTATAATCCAGCGCAATAAACGTTGTCGGTTTGATAGACAAACTCATCATTGCATAGCAAACCGCAACGAACAGCATTGCCATATATAACAACTTTGCCTTGGAAAACCAGCGCAACAATTGATTTGAAAACAATGATATGAACATACAGAATACAGAATACACACCAACGTAAACACCAACCACCGCAGATGCCATAGATGCCCCAACAACGCCCGTAAATATACTTAAAATAACCAGCGAATATACCGCATTATAAACACCGTCACCAAACCCAGTAAACAATCCCAGATTGGAAAACGAAAAACCGTTAACATTATCACGGACATATAAATATTTATCTGTGGCCACGAAAAAATCTCTCCCTCAAGGGGATATTATATCATAAAACAAAAAATAATTTGCAAAAAAAACGCCCAAACGGGCGTTTATTATTTGTTATTTGCAGGTTGCTGTGATTTCTTTTGTTCATACATTGCTTCGAAATCAACTGGTTGCATTGCAAATGGTGGGAACCCAGATTCAGATGTCAAACGTGTTACCAATGCACGAACAGATGGGAACAACGCCGTTGGAACATCAATCAACAATGTACGTTTTTTGGATTCTTCATCTTTTTCTTCTTCCATTTGAACCAATCCAGAATATGTTGATTCAATCAAGAATATTGATTTATCATCTTTTTCCAGTTTTGAATGCACGCGTGTGATTAAATCAACCATAAACACATTATTTTCTGCACCCTTAATCTGGATATCAATATTGATTTCGATTTTACCCTGGCCATTATCCTGTTTAAAGAACAAATCTGGGACATTTGGACTTTCAAAAGAAATATCTTTCAAAAACTGTGTAATTATTTTAAATTTAGACATGCGATTGCTCCTTTTTTTCCGCGTCGTTTTATGCTAATATAGCATTATAAAAAGATTTTACAAGGGGGGATTTAAAAAATGCCGATACACCTTAGGGTCAAAATATCATGGTTTGCATCTGCAATATGTGCTGCGTTTATGCTAAGTGGGTGCGACGTGTCCACACCGACACACGTTGGCGATGATTCTGTAATACCATCAAACATGCACCGCGTATCATTCAGTGCCCTGCCCGATTGGTATGACGATGATGTTCGTTACGCATTGCAGGCATTTCGTAATACGTGCAAGGCAAAAATTCAATATACCGGTCGCGTAATTCCAGACCGCGAATTGTTAAATGAAAAATGCAATATGTTGCCCAGTGCCAGTGCCGACGTCGCAACCGTTCGCGCATGGTTCGAATCAAATTTTCAACCGTATCAGGTTTATGATGACAGTGGCAAAACACACGGAACATATACCGGATATTATTCACCTGAAATTCCTGCATGTCGGACACGTACCGCTGAATGCAATGAACCATTAATGGCACCACCAACCGACGGTCGTAATTTCAAAAACGTTGATAAAAAAACAATTGTTAACAACCAAATTGGCCATGTTTTATACTGGGCAAATATCGTTGACGTTCAAAACATTCAAATTCAGGGCAGCGGCCTGTTAAAACTAGATGACGGCACACATGTTAAATTGAACTTTGCCGGCACAAATGATATGCAATTCAAATCAATTGGCGGCGAATTAAAACGGCGCGGGATAAAACCCACCGGCGGATACAGTGCGGACGCTGTATGGCAACACCTGAAACAAAATCCGGCATTGGCGCGTGACGTTATTTATTCCAACCCCAGATACGTATATTTTAATGAATCAGAATCTAAAAATGTTATTGGGAAACTTGGCACACCATTGTCCAAGATTCGCAGTATCGCCGTTGATGATAGTATCTATACGGTTGGCCTGCCGGTATACGTAAACACAAATTTATCAGACGGGCGAAAATTCCGCCGCCTTATGATTGCCCAGGACACCGGCAGTGCGATTCGCGGTTGGATACGTGCCGACATATTTTTTGGTTCTGGGGATGACGCATACCAATTTGCACATGGCCAACACAGCAGTGGCGAAATGTATATCTTAATGCCCAAGGAATATACCTATGTCAAACCCAGCAAGTAAGATTGATACGCGTGGCGCGAAACCCGTCAGCATATCTGGGGCGTTGGGGGGGCTCTTGCGGATATTTGGGTCGCGCGCATCTGATGCAGATTTAACTGCGCGTTGGGGCGACATAATGGGCCCCCGCATTGCATCGGTCGCACAAATTGTCGCAATCAAAAAAACACCGACCAAGCGTTTTAATATTGTTTTGCGTCCGGCGAACCCAGCCATGACATTAGAATTATCATATATGCGTGATGAAATTATCCAGAAAATAAATAAATATTTTGGATACGACGCTGTTGAAAAAATAACATTCAGGAAATAATTTTTTCAGTTTTTTGTCATTGCTGTGCTTGTCATTTTTTGTCATTGCGAGCATAGCGAAGCAATCCAGTATTTTTTGTCATTTCGGACTTGATTTGGAAACTGGATTGCCACGGTCACTGCCGTTCCCTCGCAATGACAAAAGAAAAGTACTTTTGAAAAAACAAATCACCATCAGGACAAGCACCGGGGTATTACGTTTGCAGAATAAAAAAATCTGCATTTCACAGATTTTTTATTACTAAACACCGAATGCTCTATTCATTGACTGATTTTGCATATTTGATTTTTGTGAACTTTCTGTGCCCTTTCTAATTATGCTAACCAGATTGTCTAAACACTTTTGAAAAACATCACGACTATTAATACTATTTTGGTTACCGCATTGTGTTTTATTCACAGCAGATTCGTCACCTGTTTTATTCACAGCTTTATTATTTTTATCAGCATCACATAGCGAGTTATTTCCTGGATAATTATTACACGCAACATTATAATCATTTGCCAATTGTTTTTTTAACTCTGATGTTATTTTTGTTCCATTACCCGATGTATTATAAATTGTTGTATAATTTGATTGCAGGCAACTGAACACTGCGGCGGTTGATGCCTCTGCATTACAATTCTTAACACCTGCCATAAATACATTTCGGTCGTTTGAAGAAAATCCAGACGACGATCCTGATGAAGAACCGCTTGATTTTGCACCTGATGCCTCTAAATTCGCAGTCAGTACCGCCTTTTCCAATTGTGTTTTTAATTTCTTAATCAATTTATCCAACGATTCGTATTGCTTATATAATTGCTGGGTTATAATCGTACTCTTCAATGCAATTATCTGATTCATCTGTTCCCTGTCATTCGCATTCATATCATTACTGGACCTATTTGCGTTATACGCATGCGTTGAACACAACGCCAATTCAGACGAAATATATGGATATCTATCAATATCTTCACAATGGTCATCTGCGACCAAGGGCGATGTCAACATCACCGCAACCAACACTATAAAAATCTTTTTCATCTTGTTCATTTCAATATTATTTCTTATTCAAAAAGACGTCTTTAAACTTGTTTCGTTTTTCCGCAGACTTGCTGACAATTCAGGCATTTTGATTTGCTGATACTGCATACCATCCAACCAAGCAGTCCTCCCACCGCCACTCGGTTTATCACCCAAATTCCTTACACATATATTATTCGTTGGCAATGTTTTCGACGCAACATACCGTGCCAAATTCGCCGTATCATCAACACCACACCATTGCGTGTAATAATTACCATCACTATCCTTTGGTTTTGTGTTTGGTGCATCCTGTAAAACTATGCGTTCCAACGTTTCAATATCCACCGATGATTTTTTGGTATTCCGGCGTCCCGGCAACACCGACAGACGCGCCGACGCACACCCCGTCCGAACAATATTTTTACCATCGTTGCCCGTTTCTGGATCAAGGAAGTCCCATTTCAACGTATCATCTGCATCCGCATTATTTAATTGCTTTACCAATGTGCACCGAACATCATCTTCGGGTGGGACAACCTGACCATCAAAACAATCCATATTACCACGAACCTTGCCCCCCTTACGCGACGTTCCATTATTACAAACAGCATCTTTACTGCCATAATAAACAGGTTCATATTTTCCACTGTCTGAACACGCATACTGTCCCCAAACATTACATGCATCATTCATCATCATATAGATATCATTAATATCAACACCAACCGACTGTGCCATTATCAACGCATCATACAGTTCATTATACACATCATCATACGGTTCAAAGAAATCCATAACCTTTTCCTTGAACACCTTGACCCGTTTTGGGGCATTGCAATTATTTCCCTGTTTGTCACAGCCCGCATAATCAAACGCATTTTCCATTGTGACCTTTAAGGTTTTTAATGCAACCTCTGCATTTTCAATATTAGATAAAATTTGACCATTAATTTGCTGACGCACCAAAATATCGGCGGAAATACCATTATCAACCGCGGTTTGCTGCACCTCTGTCACCGGGACCACAGATGCCGGTTGAATTGCAACCTGAACCTGTTGCTGTTGTTCTGCGACCCGCGCCAACGCATCTTCGGTTAATTGTTTTTGCTGGGCCAGCGCACTTTGCAACTGTGATACGGTCTGTTGATTTTGCGCCGCCATTTCAGATTGCATTTGTTGCATCTGATATTGCATCTGTTGTAATTGCTGGGCATTTTGTTGTGCCGCAGCCACCGCAGCCGAATTCTGTGCCGCAATCGCCGCATCATTTGCCTTGGCGGTTGATGATGCCACCAACTGGGCCACAACATAATTAGTCAATTCGCCATCAGAATCATACTGTGCACAAACATCATTTGCAGAAATACATCCACGAACAATCATCGCCGCCACAGATGCGTCGGCACATCCTGTCCCCGAACATTTCGGTTGTGCACAACGTAAAATCAGCGAATTACAATTTCCAAAATCAGCCGTCGCATTTGTTTTACCGCCGCCCCCCGTCCGCGGATTCATCGACAACAACCATGAATTATTTGCCGTAGAATTACTGCCATTATATGCGGTTAAATTGTTTCCCAATGTCGTTGCCACAGGCGTATCCGCCACTGCCACACATGGCAGGACAAAAAACAGCCCCGATAAAAATCGCTTAATGAATTTCATATTCTCTCTTATGGAAAAAATTTTATCATAAAAACGTCAAAAATAAAAGTGAAATAATTATTTTGCAAACTGCGCCATATTCGCATGCGTTAATGCAATCGCAATTGCATCAGATTCATCAGGACTCTTTGGCTGTGCCGCAGGCAACAAAATACGCACCATTTTATAAATCTGATCTTTATCGGCGTGCCCTGCCCCAGTTAGTGCCTTTTTAATCTTATTCGGTTCATATTCAAATATTGGAATTTCCTTATTCGCGACTGCAACAATTGCCGCCGCACGCGCATGTCCCAAAATCAATGTCGTTTTTGGATTCACATTAGAAAACGTTATTTCAATACTGCAAACATCAGGATTAAATTTATCACACAATTCTGAAACATGACGAAATATAAATGCCAATCTATCCGCCAGTGGCAAATCTTTGGGTGGCAGGATAACCGAACTCGCAATATAATGGCGCGACATACCCTGCGATTCAATAACCGCCCAACCTGTATGTAATAAACCTGGATCAATGCCCAATATACGCATGTTTTATTTTATTGCCTGTTGAATTCTTGCCTTGACCATATTTTCACCCATCACCTGTATCACAGAATACAGGTCCGGTGTATTTGTCCGCCCGGTCAACGCGACACGCAAATTCATCGCAACATCGCCATTTTTAACACCACGCGCGGTTGCAATCGCAACAATTTTATTCCACCAAGTATCTTTATCATCGGCAATATTAAATGTCGCCAAAAAGTCGCGCAACAAATCAGAGTTAAATTCATATTCTGTGTTTTTTGCAAACAATTCATTCCAAAAATATCCGATTTCAGATAATGTTTGTTTCCATGTAATAAAGTCTTTACGCACGCGTTTTGGGTTATCGCGTTCAATGGATAAAATACGAGTCAGATAATCAACATCAGCAATTTGTTTTTTATTTACATCATCACCATATTCATTTGCCCATTGGATAACATTTGCAACCAATTCAGGCACCGGCAACGCACCAATATATTCCTTGGCCCACCATTCCAATTTTTTCATA
>JBKSNB010000092.1:0-6453 GCA_046882025.1 Alphaproteobacteria bacterium
GCATTGTCATTATCTGCGTATTCTAATTCTTTTTTTGTAAATATGCGTTGCTTTTTAAATGCAGACCAATCAAGAAACCGGCCACATTCAACCAAATCAATTCCTATTCCAAGTATCACGGATTTCCTCCCTGTGTTTTAATCTGTTATGCGAATACTAATAACATTTTGCCGATTCGTGCAAGTGGAAAATATATACTTGCAAACCATAACATAGAATTGTATAAATATATGCACGTGTCGGGGCGTAGCTCAGCCTGGTAGAGTACTTGCATGGGGTGCAAGGGGTCGCAGGTTCGATTCCTGTCGCCCCGACCATAAAAAATTTAAACGGTCAGAATGGCGGTTTTAATTTTTTATCGTGGGTGTTTCAGAATAGACCTTGAAACGTAGTTGCTGCGGTTCGACAATGAGTAAGCAAAAACGAACGTAGTGAAGTTTGAGTGCTAACGAATGCCCCGCAGGCATTTATGCCGAGGGATTCCTGTCGCCCCGACCAGATTTTTTGAGATTGGATATGTTTTTACTTAAACATGTTTTTTTATATGGATGCTATGTTGATATATTGATTGATAACAATCGATTCGTTCAGATTGCTGATGAAATCAGACCAGATAAATTGACGCAGGTTATAAATTGTGATGGCAAGGCGATACTGCCATCGTTTGCAAATATGCATACACATGCATCTATGATGTTTTTGCGCGGTATCGGCGAAGATAAAGAATTGTTTTCGTGGCTGCAAAATGAAATTTGGCCACGTGAAGCAAAACTAAACGAAGATTTTGTTTATCATTTGAGCAGGTTTGCTGTTCTGGAAATGATTAAATCTGGGACCACATTGTTTAATGATATGTATTTTTATGAGAATTCAACAATTCGGGCTGTGTCAGAGATGGGAATTCGCGCATTGGTGCCGCATTTGTTTATGGATTTCTTTGATAATGAAAAAACATCGAATCATATAATTCAAGCAAAACAATTTCTGACCACAGCGTCGCCATCAGATCGCATAATAAAATGTTTGGCGTGTCATGCAATTTATACAACGTCAGAAAATGCGTTTAAGGCGGCGTCTGATTTGGCAAAAAAATATAATACATATTTACATATTCATGTCAGTGAAACGCAGCGCGAAGTGGACGAATGTATATCAAAATATTCATCCCGACCAATAGAGCTATTGGATAATTGGGGCGTTTTGAATGATAAAACATTATTGGCACACGCGGTTTATTTGAATGATTGCGAAATGCAAATATTGCGTGATAGGGAATCTGTGTTAATAAACTGTCCAACATCAAATATGAAATTAAATTCAGGTTTGTTCAAATTTCAAAAATGCCTGGGAACAGGATTGAAAATTACACTAGGGACAGATGGGGCGTCATCAAATAATTCATTGTCAATGTTGAATGAAATGAAGGTGGCGGCATTGTCTGCAAAAGTTGTGGCAAATTCCGAATGTGCCGGGGCGTGTAATGATGTTTTTGATGCGGCAACATGTAACGGGTTTTCTGCAGCTGGGTTGCACGCAGGTGCAATAGATGTTGGGTATTTGGCTGATTTTATATTGGTTGATTTGAATAATGTATTTTTGATGCCTGGGAATAATATAAAATCTGATATTATTTATTCCGCAGACAGCAGTTGCATTACAGATGTGTTTTGTGATGGCAAACCAGTTATGCAGAACGGGCATGTTTCAGACGAAGACGTCATTCGTGAAAATTTCCGCATCGCGTGTAAGCAGTTAATTTAATTTTATGTGTTCTGGTGTCTGTTAAAACAACGGTGGATAACATTCGCCGTCGGCACAGCAACCAAAACCGTCACCTAAATCAGTGTATTCTTCGCCTGCGCAACATCCGTATCTGTCTGGGCTCGTACCATCAGGACATGTTTCGGACGTTTCTGATAAATAGTCAGATTCAGAAACAAACATATTTTCGTTTTGTGACACATTGTACGATGGTTTGTCCACAACTTCGTCAATGATTCTTGGTTCTGATTCAGTATCCACCATAATTGCCGCAGACGATTTATTTTGATTTGTGATTGTAAAATCGGCCTGTGGTGTGATTGTTTCTGGCTCTACAATGATTGGTTCGGGTTCAACAACAACCGGTTCGGGTTCAACAATAACAGGTTCAACGATTTTTTCGGGTGTTGTAATTTCTGCATTTTGTGTGGCAACCTGTTCAGGTGTAGGGTTGGCTTTTATAGGTTGCTGTGCAGCGGTGTCAATAATTGCTGTGTTTTCTGTAACAGCCCCCCCATTTAATATTTCAGGAATTGTCCCCGCAGGATTAGATTTCTGATACAGCCATAATGTATATATTGATAATATAATCAGTGCAATTAACAACACGTAATACATAAACCCAGGTCTGCGCGAATGTGCCTCTGGTTTTGTGCTTGTCTGGGGGTTAGATGTTCCTGTAACGGGCGATGCCGGACGAAACAGTGGTTCGTCGTTTGTATTGTTCGTGACCGGGGTTGGTGTTGGAACGTATGGACGTGGCTGTGGTTGAATGTTTTGAACGGGTTGTTGCGCAACAGGTTCAGATTCAGGCACAGGCGTTATCGTGTCCAAAACAGGCATTTGTGGTTCGGGCGCGATTGTATCCGCGTCACTGAACGTTTCATCTAATTCCACAGGTGTTTCAGGTTTGTTGTTGTATTCTGACAAATCATCATCAATATCACCAATTGGTTCCATCGACAACGGTGCGTTATTTGACACAGGTGGCGTAAATGATAATGGAACGTCAGTATCCTGGGGCCGTGACGGTTTCTCCGCAGGGGCATCAAATGTAATCGGCTTAAATGCGTTATCTTCGTCCATTATTTCAGGATCCGTATCGAATAATGGTTTTATTTCTTCATCTGCCATGTTTTCCCCCTGTTTAATAACTGGTTCTTTTTTGTTCAAAATGTCCATCGCTGCATTTGCATCAGCGGTTGCAATTGTTATCCTGCGTTCTGCGTTTGCAATACGACGTTTCGCGCGTGCAATTTTTTCGTTTGTTGCGTCAATCTGGGATTCAGTGCGTAAAATCTTGGCCGCAGATTGTTTGGTTGGTTCGCGCCCGATTGTTGAACGTTGTTGCGCCAATTTAGATTGCAATTCGGCCTTGTGTGAATTTAATTCACCAATTGTTTCATTTGTCCGAATAATTGTTTCGTGTGCGTTTTCAATTGTTTTTTGCGCAGAATCCAATCGCATCTGTGCGGAACGACGTATAGATTCAATTCTGAAACCTTGTAATTTATTGATTGCGTCGATTGTGTCATCGTCATTATCATACGCACGAATTAATTCGGCATATATATCCAATCCGCCATATTCAATATCCAATTTTTGATATTTGTTATCAACCTTGGGGCGGACGGTTTCTAAATCAATACCGTAATCATTGGACAATATATCATCCCATTTGCGATTGTCGTGATTGTTTATAATCAACAAAGCGTTTGGTTTGTCGTCATTCACCGTATAATCGACAACAAAAACCAATTCATCACTCGCATTAACGTATGCGTGAAACACATTATCCGCAATTTTATATTCGGTTTTGGTTAATTTTGGTAAAGATACATTCCCTCTCGCACTTGGCATATAATATCCTATTTTTTCTTAGGTGGTGTGAACTGATACGCCTGGCGGCAGTGGTCATAGCAATAGGGTTTGCCACTAAATACCTGGGCACCACAAAAATGGAAATGTTCAGAATCAGGATCACCAATTGGCCAACGACATTGATTCGGTTTCAGATTTGCCATTTCCAAAGAATGCTGAATAATACGCTGGTGCACAGCTAAATCTTTGTTTGTTTTTTTTGATGCCGTCGTTACCGCAGATTTATTTGTTTTTTCTGTGGCTACAGGTTCAGCTTTTTTCTGTGCAGAATCTTTCTTTACAGGTTGTTTTTTTGTGGCAACTGACTTTGCTTTAACATCAACCTTAGCCGTTTTTTTTGCAACGGTTGTTGTTTTTGCTGGTTTTATAGGTTTCGCGGGTTTCTTTTGTGGCGCCGCTTTGACCGCCGCCTTTGTTGCCAATTTATTATTATTCCACCCCAGGCGGTTTATTTTACCAACAACAGCATTTTTCGATATTCCAAGTTTACGCCCAATTTCAGCCGTTGATAATCCCTTATCAAATAAACTTTTCAACTTTTTTAACGTTGACGTATCCCAACTGTTTGCCATTTTACAAAATCCTTGTTTTATCTTATAATCAAGATTGTATCACAGTTCCGATTCGAAAGGCAAGGGGGAAAACATGTTTTTTTACATATTTTTTGTCGCATTGTTGATGGTGGCATTGTTTTGTGCGTATAAAATTTCTGTGGCGGATTTCCGCCGTCGGATAATCCCAGATGCGTATTTGTTTCCGTTATTATTGGTTGGTTTGGTTGTGGTGAATGTCTTCCCATGGGTGTGCAGTGTAACCGAATCGGTCGTCGGGGCGGTTTTTGGTTATTTGTTGGCAACGATTATTGGAATTATTTTTGAACATATAAAACATAACGACGATACTGCACCAATTGGAATGGGGGATGTAAAGTTAATTTCTGTGGGCGGATTGTGGATGGGACCAACGGGGTTGGCAATTGCATTGGCGGTATCGTGCATTTTAGGAATGTTTTGGTCGCATAAAAATAATCAGAAATATATACCGTTTGCACCGTTTTTTTTCATGGGTGCAATTTTGGCTTTTATCGCGCTGATATTTTTGATATAATTTGTGATTGAAAGAGGGATTAATTGATAAATCTTAGGTTGATTATCGGCTTTGTATTGGCAATTGGCGCGTTTTCGTTGAATGCGTCGGGTGCATTTTTGTCTGAATATGGTCAGATTCAGAATGTTGCAAATTATTCCGCGATGCCGGGAAATAAGTTAACGAATTCACCATATGCGGCTAATTTTCCACGTCCGGTGTATGTTCAGGGAACTGATTTAGATACGGCGGATTGTGAACAGACGGTGGCAACCTTGGTTGCGGCATATTGTTCGGGGGTAAAAAATTGTATTGGAATGCAGTTGTCGGATGTTCGACCGATTTTGATGGTGCAATTATCGCGCCTGCCGGGACACAACTATGCGTCGGCGTGTGGTGGTTTTATTGATTCTGAATTCGATAGGTTTATTTCGCAGTATGGTAATGCGGCACCACAGTATAGGGTGGCGTTTCCAAATGCAACGGCACCAGTAAACAATTCGGATGATAAATTTCAAATTAAAAATCCGTATGAAATTAAACTGAATGATTGGCAGATTGATTATTTGGAACGTGCAAATGAATTAGAACAGTTGCAGGCGATAAATGGTGCAGGAATGGAATCAGTGATTAAGGCAGATTTTCCTGAAACATTTGCCGATTTACCGTTTGAACAGCGTATGGCGATTTTAGCCGACGGGTACCAGCAGTACAAGGATAAATCTGCATACACTGCAGTGGATATAGAAGATATGGATACGTTTCTTTCCAGGTTGAAGCAAATGGATAAGGTGCAGTGGTGCAAGTTTACAAACGCGACAGAATGCCAGAACAATACCAATTCGCAAACCGCTCAGAACAATGTTTTGAGCGGTAATGTTGTAAATGTTTTGGAAGCAGATGCGGTTATAGATACGATTGTTTCTGCTATGGGGGCGAAAACTCAAGAACAGGAAATATTTTTTACAGCGTTGGTTAAAGATTATGTTTCAAAACATTCGGGAAATGATGGTGTGTTTTTGGATGATGCTTTTGTTTTAGAGTTCTTATCAGAAGGACAAGATTTAAACTTAGAAAAATATAAATATGCCCTGATACAATTAGAAGGCGAAACAGTTTTGGAAAAATATCACGTTAATATAAATTGGAATTATATTAAAAATGCTGTTGCTGATGTATTGGAGGGTGTGTATCCTAAATATGGCGCTTTGGTGTGTGAAAATAACCGTTCGTGGCAGGTTACAATAGATACTGTTGGGTGGGTTCTTACAGCGGTCGCGGCAATATTTACGGCTGGGGCGGGTGGTGCCGCTGTTGCAGCGGGACATGCTGCCATTAAGACTGGGTTAAAAGCGGCAGCAAAAGCGGCAGTAAAAGAAGGGGCAAAAAAACTAGTTGGTAAAGGTGTCGCAGGACGGGTGGCGCGCATATTGGCTGTCGGTGGGGTTGTTTGGACTGTAGGTAAGGGAAATGCTGGTGAGGTTTTGACGAATGCATATACTTTTATTAATTCAGATGCAACAACGGATGTTATTACCTGTAAGGATTTAGATCATAATGAGGGCTGTTATACTGTGTGTGGCGATTCTAAAAATCCAAATGATGATTTAAATACAAAAGTATTTAACCCCCTTTTGGGTAAGAATTATTGTGTTAATTCTAAAGATTATATGATGTATGAAATGAAACAAGATGGCAATATTGGCAGAGTTATGTCTTTTGATA
>JBKSNB010000093.1:0-1557 GCA_046882025.1 Alphaproteobacteria bacterium
AAACATATCAGCAAAGTTAAATGCCGGCCAATGCCAATCGCCAACGTGCCAATCAATAAAATCAATGACCGCACCAAAACGAATTCTATCAATTAGATTCCCAAGCGCACCACCGGCAATTAATGCCAACGGCAAACGTTCATAACTTGATGCGCGCCTAAACAAATAATATAAAATCAGACATATAATTATCCCCGTTAAAATTGTAATAATCCACGGTGCAGAATTTCCAAGCGCGCGAAACATAGAAAACGATGTTCCGGGATTCCATGTAAAAACAATATTAAACCAATTAAAAACGCCCCCCATTAAATATGGATACTTTACAATCGACCACGCATTACCAAATGCCGGCACACCGCCAGTAATAGCCAACAATAACAGCCCCTTAGCAACCTGATCCAGTAACACGAGTGATAGAATTATTAATAGATATTTGAAGTTTTTTTTCATTTTATATTCCCTGTGTGTGCAATATAGCAACAGACAGGGACAAAATCAAATAAAAATGATTATCCACGCAATGGTATGTCCTGCAATTTTTCATAATTATTTTCACGCATAGAATGCAACAAATCACGGACATCATCACGCGAATACCCCAGACGCTTAAACACGCCCCAAACCAACCAAAACGACGATTCGATTGTTTCTGGGAACGCCTCTGTCACGCCTAACTTCATCATTTCACGTGAATCAGATAAACTACGTGCACGGGCATATATCTTTACGTTTGGGGCAATTGCCTTGATAGATAATATTGCATTATGTGCATTTTCTGTATTATCCAGCGCAACAACAACCGCACGCGTATTACGTGGATTTAAACCAAATCCGCGCAACACAGAAAGATTTTTAACATCACCATACACACAATTCAATCCCATTTCACGACCAATCATAACGGCATTTACATCTGTATCAATCGCAATATAAGAAATATTTTTTTCAGATAATATACGCGCAACAATCTGGCCCACACGCCCAAAACCACAAATCACTACCGATGGTTTCGGAATATCCATCAGGTGCAAATTCGCAATTTGTTTTCTGTTCCCTAAACGCCCCGACCTGTACATATGGTCATATATCCACAAAATCAGTGGCGACGTTATCATTGACAGAACGATTATTGATATCAATATTTCCTGGTGATGCAACGGTATCAAATCAATTCCACTGTTACGCATCATTTGTAACATCAACAATGCGAATTCACTGCCCTGGGCCAGCAGGACACCAATAAATGCAGCGTCCTGAATCTTTAATCTGCGCACACGAGCAACCATAAATATTGCGGCGAATTTTATACCAACCAAACCAATTAAGCCAATCAAGATAAAATACCAACGTGATGCCAGGAACGGTATGTTTAATTCCATACCCAATGCAACAAAGAACATCGCCAAAAATAATAATGTATATGGGGTCATTTCTGCACTGATTTGATGTCGATATATTGTTTCTGACATTAATATACCCGCCAAGAATCCACCTAATCCCATTGGCAATCCCGTCAAATTGATAACCCATGCCCACAAGAAAATATCTAACAAT
>JBKSNB010000094.1:0-2050 GCA_046882025.1 Alphaproteobacteria bacterium
CTGATTTTATCTATGGTATGCCTGGACAAACACCTGATAACATTATCAAATTATGTAATGACATAAATGCTATTGGACTAAAACATGTATCGATGTACGAACTAACGATTGAGGAATCGACACCATTTGGCAAAATGAATCTAGACATGCCCAGCAATTCTATTATGGCGGATATGTATTGTGCGATAACCGATACACTGAATCTGCCGCGGTATGAGGTTTCAAACTATGCCGCCCCAGGTTTTGAATGTCGTCACAATCTGAACATTTGGAACGGGGATGCGTATGTTGGGTTTGGACCGACCGCCGCTGGACGCCCGTTTTTTAACAACCGTTGGCACGAACAAATTGGTGCAAACACTAAATGCGTTGAATTATCAGACCGAGAGCGCGCAATCGAACGTATTATTACAGGTATGCGAACAATTCGTGGTGTCGAATTATCTGACGACATAATGCCCATACTAAATACTGATTTTATAAAAAATAATTCTGACTTGATTAAAATTGATAACAATCGTATATTTGCCACAACCCAAGGCATGTTAGTTTTGGATAATCTGTTGTTAAACATGGTGAAATAGTTATGGAACACAAGGCATTAAATATAATTGGCATTGTTGCGGTTGCATTGGCAATTGTTTCATCGGTATTAATATTAAAAGGAAAAAAAATGGATATCGGCATAGACACAAAAAACATGGACACAACCGCAATTGCAGGCGATAATTTTTACGATTATGCAACGGGTGGGTGGCGACGTGCAAATCCAATTCCTGACGATTATGTCAGATATGGTTCATTTGATGTGTTAGCGAATACTAATTTGGAACGCGTTCGTAAAATTGCCGAATCAGATAAAGGCAAAATCGGAATGCTGTATCGTATTGCGATGGACGAAAAAAAATTAAATGCCGACAAAACAAATCCTGTAAAAAAGTACCTGGATGAAATCGACAACATAACAAACAAAGATGAAATTGCATCATACCTGGGGCGGAACCATGGTTTTATATCTGCGTTTTGGGGTGACGGGGTTGGCCCCGATGAAATGGATAGCGAACATTATTTATATAACATTGGACAATCTGGGGTTGGGTTGTCACGTGATTATTATTTTGATGATGATGAAAAATCAATTCAGGTTCGCCAAAAATATCCAGAATACATCAAACAACAAATGAATAATTTTGGTATAGACGTTGATGTTGCCAGGTTATATAAATTGGAAGAACGCATGGCAAAATCTTTTTATAAAAAAGAAAAATTGCGCGACCCACATGCGAACTATCATAAAATGCACATTGCACAGTTACGGTCTGAATTTCCGAATTTTGATTGGGATGCGTATTTTGCCGCGCGCAAAATATCCCCAGAATATATCAATGTTAATCAGCCAGAGGCAATCAAAGAATCAATCGCGATTATAAATGACACTGATTTAGATTTATTAAAAATGTACTTGAAATACCGTGTTGTAAATTCTGCATCGGGTGTGTTAGACGACACAACATATGATATTGCGTTTGATTTTTATAATAAATTTATGTCGGGGCAAAACGAAAAGAAGCCACGTTGGAAACGTGCAGTCGCAATGATTGATGATTCGTTGGGCGAAGAAATCGGACACTTGTATGTAAAAAAATATTTTTCGGGGGACGCAAAAGAACGCATGCAAGGATTGGTCAAAAATCTGCAATCTGCACTAAAAATGCGAATTGACGGTTTGGCGTGGATGTCAGATGAAACAAAAAAACGCGCATTGGAAAAATTAAACACATTTAATGCAAAAATCGGATATCCAGACAAATGGCGCGATTATAGTGATTTGGAAATCAAAAACGATTCGCTGTTTGAAAACATGATGCGTGTTGCGCATTTTGAAGACAGATTTTGGTTGGATAAAATTAGCAAACCGGTTGATCACAGTTTGTGGTATATGAATGCACACGAAGTAAATGCGTATTACGATCCATCAACGAATGAAGTATGTTTTCCTGCGGGAATCTTACAATATCCGTTCTTTGATATGGATGCAGATGATGCATTT
>JBKSNB010000095.1:0-8477 GCA_046882025.1 Alphaproteobacteria bacterium
GGGCATTTTTGTTACGTTTGCGATAATGTTTTTGAATGCGGCGTTTGGTTCGTTCGATGGGGCGTCTGCATTGTCTGCAGCATTGGCGCAAAACGATTCGACAATATTGATGGATGGCCTGATGATGCAGAATAATACACTGATAACAATAATATTGATGGGAATATTTATGGCGATGTTTATGATAATGATACCTGCGTTGGTTAAAACATTGTTCAATGTGACCATGCCTGATGGGTTCTATAATACCGCCAAGAAAGATTTAAATATTATGTGGAATGGGCTAAAAACCTGGTGGGACGCAATAAAAAAATAAAAATCAAGCCCTTTATTTAACATCGGGGTCTTTTTTTAATCATCCGAATCTGGTACAATAGACCCTGATGAAACAAAATCCGATTCTTTATTGGCCACGTAAGACCGCGAACGATTCTGATTATCAGTTGGCGCGCAAGGTGATAAATTCTAATTTTGGGACTATGCCGGAAATAATAACTGATGATTTGGATGTTTCGGCGATAATGTCTGAAAATCCGGACAGTGTGATTTTTTATCCCGTTTTTTGTGGGTCAACCGGCTGGTGGGGTGAATTGCTGGGCGCAGATGCGGTTGTGACCGACAAAATAATAATTTCCCCGGAATGTCAATTAATGGTTATAAAATCGGAAGCGGTTGCGGATACCAAGGGTGCAAACCATCTGTTCGCGGCGGAAATATCCCCAGCAAGTGGCTTCTTTAAAAAGATGAATTCGTCCATTGCAACGGTCGCAGACATGTTGGCAACTGATACGGGGACAATATTGGCATTATTTTCTGGACGGAATCAAAATCAGTTTATAAATGTCCTGGAATCGACGGGGAATTCGTATCTTGGATGCATTGGTCGTTATTAATTTTGCGATTATTACTTGATTTTTAGATTTTTATTTGTATAATTTTCGGGCTTATAGAATAAAAAGGGTTACATTATGAAACAAGGAATTCATCCTGAATATTATGAAATCAACGTCACACGTACAGATGGCAAAACCGTAAAAATGTATTCATCTGTTAAAAAAGATTTGATTTTATCAACTGATAATTTGAACCATTCTGCATGGACGGGTCAACGTAATAATGATTCGGCCAAGGGTCAACGTGCTGCTGAATTTAAAAGCAAATTTGCAGGATTTAAGTTTTAAGTCGGGGACGATAAAATGGAACTGTTGATAAAAGGATCAACCGAATTAAACAAAATGTTTGCGGCGCTGGAACGCACTGCGTCGGGGCTGCGTCGTGATTTTGGCGAGGTTGAAAACCTGCAACAGTCAATTCGTTCTGCACATGATTTTGTGCAAAAGGCATCTGCCAGGATAGAAGAAAGTATTTTATCTGATTTATTATTGGTTCGCCCATCGGCAGGTCTGCTGACACCGAATGTTTCACGTGAAGGTGATGGTCGTGACGAATTTGTTTTGTCATTGTCCGGGGCGTCAAACTTTGTTCGTGCAAATCCACATTTTGCAATATCGTTGGCGTTGCGGACAAATGGTGAAACGAAAATTGCATTAATCTATTCGCCAATTGATGAACGTCTGTATTATGGCGAGGCGGACGCAGGTGCATACGCGTATTCAACATTTCATTCTGCACGTGTTCGCACATCTAATATTACTGATTTGAACGAAGCAACAATTGCATATAACACATCTGATAATCGTAAAACATTTGGCGATGCGCGTCGCACAGGTTGCCCGGCATTGGATTTGGCGTGGGTTGCGTGCGGTCGGTTTGATGGTTTTGTGTCTGACCCGATTGATTTTGCTGAAATTGCCGCCGGTGAATTATTGGTGCGCGAAGCGGGGGGTAAGATAACCCTGGGTGCCGATTTGGTCGCAACAAATGGCCATATAGAATTATAAAAATGCGCCAATTCGGCGCATTTTTTAATTATTGTTTGCAATCGTAAAATATTCAGATAAAATTAGATACATGCAGTGCAAAAGTTTGTTTCATAAAATTTTAAACGGAATTTTTTGGGTTTTTACAGCATTCGTCGGCGTTGTTGCGGCGGTGTTGTTGATATATGGAAATAATTTGCCCGACTATCGTAATTTGGCAACATATGCGCCACCTGTGGCGTCGCGCCTGTATGCGTCTGACGGGTCAATGCTGATTGAGTATGCCGAAGAAAGACGTGTGTTCTTGGACTTTAATGATATCCCGCCCCAGTTAATAAATGCATTTGTTGCCGCCGAAGATCAAAATTTCTGGACCCATCCGGGAATTGATATTGTTGGAATTATTCGCGCAACGGCAAACAATGTTATGCATAAGTTGGGCGTTGGGGGCAGTTTTTCTGGTGCATCCACCATTACGCAACAGGTCGCAAAAAATTTCTTTTTAACATCTGAACGCACCCTTTCACGCAAGGTGAAAGAGGCAATATTGGCCCTGCGCTTGGAACGCAGTTTTTCCAAGCAACATATAATGACACTGTACCTGAACCAGATATTTTTGGGCGCACGTGCATATGGTGTGGCATCAGCGGCATTGATGTATTTTAATAAACCGGTGTCTGAATTATCATTGGCGGAATCTGCGTTTTTGGCATCCCTGCCCAAGGCACCAAATGACCGCGCGCGCGCGATTGAACGCCGTAATTATGTTTTGAATCGTATGGTGGATGAGGGGTATATAACCCAATCTGATGCGGATGCGGCAATGGCGGAACCATTAAATATAAACGACGGTTTTACCGAACAGATGTCCGATGATTTTCAATATTTCGCAGAGGAAGTACGCCGTCAATTACTTGATTCTATTGGTCGCGATACATTGTATAACCAAGGGCTGTACATCAAAACCACAATTAATCCCGAATTACAACGGGCGGCATCTGCGGCATTAAACAAGGAATTGGATAATTTTAATGCTGGGCGCAGTGGCGAAAAATTACAGGGCGCGATATTCGCAATGAATCCGCATACAGGACGTGTAGTCGCCATGGCGGGTGGGCGCAGTTTCCGCGAAAGTTCGTTTAATCGTGCAACCCAGGCGTATCGTCAAATTGGTTCAACAATAAAACCGTTTGTTTATTTGGCAGCATTGGAAAATGGATATTCGCCTGAAACATTATTATTGGATGCACCAATTGTTGGGTGGCGTGAAAACGATACATTGTGGAAACCTGAAAATTATGACAAGAAATTTTTGGGGGATATTCCGTTGCGGCTGTCACTGGAAACGTCGCGTAATGTGACAACGGTTCGCCTGGTGCAACAAATTGGTGACAAAAATGCCATAGAGGTTGCACAACGTTTCGGTGTTTATCCGTCTGATAAGCAGGATATAAATTTATCAATGGCGTTGGGATCTGGGGAAACAACACTGCAAAAATTGGTGTCTGGGTATTCGGCATTTGTTAATGGTGGGCATGTGATTCAACCGCGTTTGGTCGATTATATCGAAGACAGATATGGAAATCTGGTTGGGGGACCAAAAACAGAAATTGTTGAATGGGACCCTGAAATGTTGCCCCCTGAATTTGCCGATGAAACGGTTGCATTGTCTGATCCACAGAGTTTATATCAAATCGTGTCTATTTTGCAGGGCGCGGTTGAACGTGGTACCGGGAAACAGGCACGTGTTGTTGGACATACTATTGCTGGCAAAACAGGGACAACAAACGATGTCAAGGATGTTTGGTTTGTTGGTTTTTCAAAAAATCTGATTGCAGGTGTGTATTTGGGATACGATACACCAAAACCATTGGGCAAGGGGGCGGGATCGCACATGGCAGCACGTGTGTTTGCAGAATTTATGACAACCGCCCTACAAAACGAAAAAAACCAACCATTTGCGGTTCCGGACGGTTTGAATTTTGTGCGTGTAAATCGCCGCAGTGGCGTCGCCGCCGCCTATGATCCCGATGGTATTATTATTACAGAGGCGTTTAAACCTGGTCAATCACCTAACCCTGCACCAAAGCAAAATGCGGCGGTCAAAAGTGCGGTTGTTGGGGGCGTTTTTTAGATAAAAATTTTTGTGTTGCATATATTTTGTAATAAAACAATAATCAGTATGTGAAAGGAGTTTTTCGTAATGCTTACTGATTATTTATTGTCGCATGGTTTTGGTTTTTTTGCCAGTGGTTGGATGCAATTGGCGTGTGCCTTTGCTCTGTCTTTTTTTATTGTGATTATATTTGGTCGTGGTTTTATTAAATGGATGCACAATTGGCAAAAGAAGGGTCAACCAATCAGTGAAAATTTGCCGGCATCTCACAAGCAAAAGGCAGGAACACCAACAATGGGTGGGATTTTGGTCGTTTTGGCAATATTGATTTCATCGTTATTGTTTATGCCAACGTCAAATTTATCGGGTTGGATTGCGTTGCTGGCACTGGTACTGTTTGGTGCACTTGGGTTTGCAGACGATTATAAAAAGGTTAGGTCGCAATCTAAAAAGGCATCTAATGGATTGTCACCTTTGATGCGTTTATGTGCCGAGGGGGTCTTTGTCGTCGTTTTGGCATATTTAATAAATAAAACATTCCCGCCATATATGCCGTCTTTGTCGTTGGCAATACCGTTTGGTTTTGTTTTGCCGTTGGGATTGCTGTATTATGTTTTTGCGTATTTTGTGATATGTGGTTCTGCAAATGCAACAAATATCACAGATGGTCTGGATGGTATGCTGGTAAAACTGTATTTGCCGGTGCTGATTGTCTTGGTTGTGGCACTATACGGTGCAACACGTATTGGGTTTATGGATACGGTTATGTTCTTGCCTGGGGCGGATGGTCTGTATGCAGTGCTTGGTGGCGTGTTTGGTGCAATATTTGGCTTTTTATGGTTTAATGCAAAACCTGCATCGATTTTTATGGGTGATGTTGGATCGCTTGCGCTGGGGGGGGTAATGGGAACGGTTGCAATGTTGCTGAAATCAGAAATTATAATGGCGGTGGCCGCTGGAATGATGGTTCTGATTTTACTGTCATCGTTTTTGCAAACGATTGGCTTTAAGATTACGCGCCGGATAACGGGTACTGGAAGACGTATATTTTTACGGGCGCCACTGCATCATCATTTCGAAGAACTTGGCTGGCCAGAAACAAAAATAGTAGAACGCTTTTTTGTATTGTCTATTTTGTTTGCGGGTCTTGCCCTGGTATTATTAAAATTTGCATAAAAGGATTGAATAAATGTTAATCGCACGTCGAACAGATGATAGTCACCTGACCGATTGGTATTATGGTATTGATAGGGCATTGCTGTTTTGCGTTCTAGGATTGATATTGGTTGGAATGATTGCCGCCATATCTACGGGGTCTGCGATGACGATGCGTAAGGGTTGGCATTGGTATCACTTTTTTGTAAGTATGTTGCCGTTTTATGTGGTCGGACTTGCAACAATGTTCGTGGTCAGTTTGTTGAACAAACGTAACGTTATGTTGTTGACGTGGGTTAATGTTGCGGTTTGTATGGTATTGCTGTTTGTCACACTGGTTCATCCAGTGACGGTAAATGGTTCGTCGCGTTGGGTGGGGCTCGGTGGGATAAATATTATGCCATCGGATGTGTTGAAACCTGGGTTCATAATGGTGACGGCGTGGTTTATTAGTAAAATGAAGGAAAAATTTGGTAATAACATTTTTACGCGTGATGCATGGCAAATCAGTGTATTCAGTTGGTGGACATATATCGCCGTGTTCGGTTTTATTGCGTTGGTTTTATTTAAGCAACCTGATATTGGCACCTTGTTGTTGTATGGTGCGGTTACTGGCGGAATGTTGTTTGTTGCGGGGTTACCATTAAAAATATGTGGAATACTCGGGGCGGTTGTGGTATGCGGTTTTGTCGGGGCATTTTTTCTGAAACATCATGTACATGAACGTGTCTTAGATTTCTTTAAACCATTGGACCCAAACAGCCAGGTTGGGTATTCAATTAATTCCATACGCCAGGGGGGATTGTTTGGTATGGGGGATGAAGCATTTGCAGCTGAAAAATTACCAATGGCGGAAAGTGATTTTGTTTATGCCGCATTGGTTGAAGATTTTGGTGCAATTTTAGCGTGCATAATGTTGTGTGTGATGTTATACATGATAAATCGTTTAATTCGTGATGCGCGTGGCGCGCGTGATCCGTTTGTGTTTTATGCGACGTCTGGGGCGGCGTTGCTGTTTGCGTTTCAAATATCGATTAATTTGGCAACAACATTGAATCTGATGCCACCAACTGGAATAACATTGCCGTTTATTTCCTTTGGGGGCAGTTCGTTTTTATCTTTCTGTTTGTTGTTTGGTATGTTGTTTGCGATTATTCGTGAAGATAAATGGAAATAATAAAAGGATAGATTATGAAAATATGGATTGCAACTGGGGGGACGGGTGGACATGTTTTTCCTGCGCTTAGTGTTGCCACAGAATTGGCGTCACGTGGTCATCGGATAACAATTTCGTGTGATGGACGTGTGCGCGATATGGTTGTGCGTGATAAGCCCAAGGATGCAAAGATTGTTCATATTTGGGCGTCTGGGGTTGGCGCAAAATCGCGTATTCATCAAATTGCTGCATTGTTTAAAATTGGAATGTCTGCAATCGCGCTTATATTACGGTTTATGCTATCGCGTCCAGACCGGGTGGTTGCGTTTGGTGGATATGCATCTGTGCCGGCGGTGTTTGCTGCACACGTTTGGGGTGTCCCAACGTTTTTGCATGAACAGAATGCGGCAATTGGGCGTGCGAATAAGTTTACAATGCGATGGGTAAAGACATTGATGACCAGTTTTCCAACTGTATCGGGTATGCCAAATGGAATAAACACCAGGATTGTTTATACGGGTCTGCCGGTGCGTACTGATTTTATGGTGTATGCGGGGGCGGCAATTCCAAACAATTCACACCTGTTGGTTACGGGGGGGTCATTGGGTTCCCAGATTTTAGATGACGTTGTGCCTGTTGCGATTGCGTCAATGAAAAATAAAAAGATTTTTGTGACCCATCAAACACGACCCGAAAATGTTGCACGCCTGCAAGCATTTTATGCGCAAAATAAAATTCATGCGAATGTGTTATCGTTCGTGCATGATATGGCGGCGGCGATAAAAGATTCAGACCTGGTAATAGGGCGCAGTGGTGCCAGCACAGTGATAGAATTGGAAACAATTGGTCGTGGTGCAATATTGGTTCCGTTAAATATTAATCCAGACCAGGCGGCAAATGCGGCATCGTTCGCAAAACTTGGTGGTGGATTTGCAATTGAACAATCAAAATTTACACCAAAATGGTTGACCGCAACATTAACAGAATTGTTTGATAATCCATCACGGCTGATAAAGATGGCGGAAAAATCTTTGGTTAAAAATGATGCGGTTGAAAAAATTGCAAACGAAGTTTTGAAATAAGATTTTATTACAGTGGTTTTTATATTTTTTTTACTTGCGCACGATTCGTAAATTGTTCTATGATTGAAATGGAAGGAAAGGAAATCATGCGTTTAATGTATGTATCAGTTATTGGTGTAATGCTTGCAATGCCTGGGGTTGCAGCGTCGTATTTGCCCACAGTTGATGTCGGCGGAAATGTTTCGGCGCGTGCGGCGTTTGGCGCGCCATTACAAAATAATACACAAAACATAACGCAAAAAAAATCAGTTAGTCGTAATGTCGTTTCGCGTAAATCTGCATCGGTTCAGGCAAATAATAATTTGGCAATTGGTGGTGATATTTTATTGCCAAATCGCCCCAGTGATAATTTATGGGCGTTGACTGACACCCCATTGCGTATGCCACGCAGTGATGAATTTGCTGTGTTGCGCACAGATAGTTTTTTACCAGAGGAGAGGCTGGATGTAGAACCTGCAAAACCTGTTTCCGCACCTGAAAAAAATACCCGTGTGGAATCGGTTGCAGAATCTGAATTTGAAAATAAAATTGCACGATTAAATGAATTGCAACGTTTGGCGGACGCCAGTGTTAAAACCGTGCCAGGTAATATTGTGTCACCGGTTGTGACCAAAAAAAATGTTGTTGCTGATGCTGTTGAATCGGTAAAATTGTCACGTATGGTTGTCCCAATGGACGATAATAAGAATGATGATGTTATCGTACGCAGTGTTGAACGCAATGTATCGTCACCCCGAATTGCTGCGGTGCGTGATGATATGACAAAAATGTCACCGACTGAATTGCGCAAGGCGTTTCGCAAAACATTCTTGTCAGAAAATAAACATTTATCCACATATCAGATTGATAATAAATTTGATGTGGCATCTGATATGTCCACATCTATCGAAGGGTTTACATCGCAACGTGATTTGTCCGAAGAAGGTGGTGTTCGCCCATTGGAAATTAAAATAAAATTCCGCAACGACGATTCTGCACTGTCGCGCGATAATTTTAATTTATTGACTGAATATGCGGGTATCGTTGTAAACAATCCAAAGCGTGCGATTCAGGTTGCAATACCGCAATCTGTGACATTTGATACGGAT
>JBKSNB010000096.1:0-3642 GCA_046882025.1 Alphaproteobacteria bacterium
GCATATTTTGTATGCTAAAAATTTGTTTTTTTATAAAAATCAAGTCATTTATTTTCCAAACCCAGTAAACCAGCACATTTTTTAAGCATCAAAATGTGATATAATGTCAGTAACCAAGGTCCAGGGAGAGATGGAAAAATACCTTAATCAAATTTTGACAGGTGATTGTATTGAATACATGCGTATGTTACCCGACGCATCTGTGGATGCCATTTTTGCAGACCCGCCCTATAATTTACAATTGGGCGAAAAAACACTATACCGCCCCGAAGATCAAACCGCTGCACGCGCCGTACGTGACGCTTGGGACAGTTTTGAATCACCACAACAATATGACGATTTTACCCAACAGTGGTTACGTGAATGCAAACGTATTTTGAAACCAAACGGCGCAATGTGGGTGATTGGATCGTATCACAACATTTTTAAGGTTGGTGCAACACTGCAAGATTTAGGGTTCTGGATTCTGAATGACATAGTATGGGTAAAAACAAATCCTATGCCAAACTTCCGCGGAACACGTTTTACAAACGCGCATGAAACATTAATCTGGGCGACGCCACAAAAAACCGGAAAATACACATTTAATTACGAAACCATGAAAAAATTAAATGGTGGCAAACAAATGCGTTCTGATTGGAATATTGACATTTGTTTGGGGCACGAACGCATCAAGGATGAAAATGGTAAAAGTTTACATAACACACAAAAACCCTTAGATTTATTACACAGGGTAATATTGGCATCTACGAAACCTGGCGACATTATCCTGGACCCATTTATGGGGTCTGGCACGACCGCCGCCGCTGCCAAGGAATTGGGTCGAAATTTTGTTGGTTTTGAACGCGAAGAATCATATGTATTGGCTGCGCGTGAACGCGTTGCACATACCACACCAATGGATTTGTCTGACATTGAGGTAACAACCCCTAAACGCGATGAAATAAAGGTTGCATTCCGCGAACTAATTGACGCAGGTTTATTGTATGTTGGACAAACATTAGTTGCCCCAAACGGTGAACGCGTAATGATTTCACACGACGCGCAATTGGTTCATACCCTATACGGCAAGGCATCCATTCATATAATGGCGGCACGCATACAACATTGCGTCAGTTTTAATGGTTGGGATTATTGGTCCGCAGAAAAACGCGACGGCACATTGGTTCCAATAAACGAATTGCGCAAATATATTCGCAGTATAAAATCAGAAATGAAACAAGTTGCATAAAGTTTATAAAAAAATCGCCCAAACGGGCGATTTTTACTTTTATGCCTATTAGAAATTATATCTGAATTTTGCCATACCCGTTTGTGACGTATAATCTTTACGCACATCGATAGAATATGTCAACGACAGATCAAATCCATAGTAAGACATTGTCAGGCCTGCGCCAAATTCGCCGCCAAAACGGTTCAGGCGTCCACCATCCAATGTGTATGCATTAACACCTGGCAACGCAACTGTTGCTGTATTTTCATCAGACAACATGTCATATTTTGCCGCCGCACTCAATTCAGGTCTGATCAAGAATGCGTCACCTGCCATGATATCAAACCCATAGCGTGCACCAACAATACCTGTCAAGAAATCTGTGCTATTTGCATCAACATTCATACCCAAACTGTTGGTATAAGCGTTTGTTCTGACATGCATATAACGCAAGCCTAATTCTGGGGTAATACCAGATGCAAAATCGTAACCCGTTGCAACATTGGCACCAAATGTATTTGCACGATATTCTGAATCAACCGGCACAATGGATATACCACTTTCTTCATACTTGGATGTAGTATAATTCAATGTTGCATTTGCATACCATGCACCTGGTTTATATTGGCCATATAAGAACACAGAATGGCTGTCGATGTCTGTATCGCGTGTTTGCGCATTAACATCCGAACGACCAAACGCATAACCAATACCAACCATTATATCGTTATTGATTGTTCCATCAATACCTGCAGAAATGCCACGTGTATTGGCCGAGAACTTGTCCGCATTCTTAGATTTGTTATACAAACCTTGAACCCAAACACCACCCGCGGTCAAATCAACGTCACCACCATTGTGTCCCAATGCCATACGTCCAGCCGTCAAATTATTGATTGTATTTTGCGTGCTGACCGCAGCAGATTGAACAACCGATTCAGATTCTGGATTGATTGCTTTGGCTACTTCATTGATTTGCGCGATTGCATCCGCGTCACCTGCCTGTGCCGCAACGGTCAATTCTGTGAACAAAGCATCAACCTGTTCATTGCCCATTGTTTTAACCCCGGATATCGCAGCAATTGTTTTAGCAGCGCTGGAATCTAAACCTGCCTCTTCCAAACCGGCTGTTTGTTCCGCCACCGATTTACGTGTAACCAATATGCTACCATTTGCCGCATCATCTAAATTAAAATTATATAGCGCGTTGTTGACTTTAATTTCATGAAACTGATTTTCAATAGTAGTAGCATCAACCAAAGCATATTCTGCATCCGCAAGTCCATTTTCTACGACCAGCCCCGCAATAGTAACATTATCCAATCCCGACACTGTTTCACCATTAATAGTGGCACTATCTTTTTGCAACCGCGCAACCAAATCTGTATCACCAGTAAAGTTAACGATTCCATTACCAGTAATACCACCATCCAGGGTTAAACTATCGGAAATGTTTAACTCTCCATCATTATGAATATCGTTCAACACACCATTGGCTTTATTGCCAGAAAATGTATTTGTTCCAGCCAAAATAATTGTCGCACCATTTTCATTATAAATAGCACCAGCCTTATTTATTGCAGTGTTGTCTGTAAACACCGAATTTGCAATTTTAATCAAAGCTGTTTTATCATTCAGGTCACCTGCACCATGATTATATATAACAGCGCCATCTTTTGCCTGGTTATTAGCAAAGGTTGAATTTCCTATATAAACCTTTGACGGTTCGGTTTTACTGCCATATAACCAATTATCGAATGCACCACCTGTTGTTTCTGCAATGTTTGAATCAAAAATCGTATTAGTTATATCAAGTTTTGCGTCTTTATTATTTCCAAGATCGCCCGCTCTGGTTGCAATAGCACCACCACGAGTAGCAGATGTATTACCTGCAAACTTGGAATCAGATAAAGTTAATTCGGAAACAGCCCCAACAAATAATGCCCCTGCACCATCAGAATCAAGTGTAGCACTGTTATTTTCAAAAATAACATTATCAATTGTCCCTTTTCTCATCAAACCAACCGCACCAACACCCAGCGCAGAATTGTTTCTAAAGACGGAATTAGAAATATTTACCGTATTATCTTGGGTTACAATATTTCCTGTGGCATAAATTGCCCCATAGTATTTAGCTGTATTGCCTTCAAAAACAGAATTGTCAATATTAACAGTACCTGTAATAAGTGCAATAGCACCACCACATCCATCTTCAGAAATATTGTTTTTAAATGTTGAAGAATCTATAGATGTTTCTATTGCTCCATTTCCTGTTCCTGCATCAATATAAATAGCACCACCATTACCAACCGAATCGTTTGTATCAAACGTTGCGTCTGCAATAGTCAATGTTCCAGTGTTATAAATAGCACCACCAGTACTTGCTACATTCTCGGTAAATGTGGAATCATTAATCGTCATAACCCCAC
>JBKSNB010000097.1:0-5061 GCA_046882025.1 Alphaproteobacteria bacterium
AATACGGATATATTCAGTTTAGATTTTCTGACGAATAACGCAACGTCCAGTATTTCGAACAAGCGCGGAACGGAATTATATAACGTTGCCAAAAATCGCTGTAATACCATATTGAACGAATGTAAAAAAGCGGGCGCCACAATTACCCAGGTGACGGGTAATTACGACCTGGCCATAGATAAGGATTGTATCGCATACGAACAGGGGTTGAACAAAATGAACGATACATTGGTGTCAAATGTGCGCAGTGCGAATTTGTTGTTGCAAAAGGCACGTTTGGCGGTGCTGCAAAATAAAAATCAGTATGATGCCAAGGATTGTATTGGTGCGCTTGAATCATGTATGTTAGACGATATGGTTTGTGGTGATGGATATGTTAAGTGTTTGGATCCAACCAAGAAATATATTGATGAAAATGGCGATGTTGTTTTGGGACAAAACATAACAAACATAACGCAATTTTTGGGCGATAATTTTGATAACAGTAATATAGATACGATTCTGGATGATTTGGATAGTATATCATATACGTCTTGTAACAGTGATGGCGAATGTATTGTTAAGTATTTGATGTCTAAAATTGGAACTGGTGCAACATTCAGGGATGGTGGTCTGTGTCGCCCGGTATTGGATAAATGCCAATACTATACTTATACAAATGATGTGTATCAGCCCAAGAATGATGTTGTTATAAATTACCTGCAACGTGCAATGACGAATATAAAGGCCCAGCAATCCCAGGTTATTTCTGATTACGCATCAACATGTATGTTGGATGTTGCGAATTGTTATAATCAGCAGGTGACCCAGGTTAATGCCTGGTCTTCGGTTGCCAGTGCATCCAGTATCAAAAACGTTATGACGGGTGCGTGCCGTAATGTTGCCCTGACGTGTGCGTATGCGGTATTTGCAAATGATACTACATCTTGTCCTACAACAAATGGTGCTGATAACTGTATCGCGAATATTTCAGAAATGTTCTATCAATCATTACTATGCCCGGATAATTCAACATATACATCTACGGTAGGTCATATTGGTTCCAACGGGACAGAAGTAGGTTATGTAAACGCGACATGTAAATGTAATTCTGGTTATACTGTATGGGGTGGCGCGTGCGTTCCAAATTGTGCTGATGGTGAAGAACGTGACACATATGGCACCTGCATAAAAAAACAGAATAATTAATTATTATTTATTAATTCCTGCCATGAATTCATCGTGGTGGGCGATTTCGTCTGCGCTGGCAGGAAAATGACGAATCGGAAAGTTGGCGCCAATCTTTGGATGCTTTAACATGGCATCGTGTTGTTCTGCAATGATTTCAGATATTTCGCGCGCAGGTGCCGTATTCGCGAGTTCTAAATAAACCTTGGCCAATATTTCTGCGTCGATTAATGCGCCGTGTGCATTTGCACGTGCGGTTAACGGCACGCCAAACCATTTCGCCAATGCATCCAATGAATAACTTTTTGGTCCATAGACACGATTTCGGGCGATTACAATTGAATCCATTTGTTGTTCGTGTGGGATTGGTGCCATTTTCAGCATTTCCAATTCGTGATTCATAAATGGAAAGTCAAAATCAAAACCATTATGGGCAACCACCGGACTGTCCCCAATAAATTCCATAAATTTTGGTGCAATCACCGACATTTTTGGTTTGTCTTCCAAAAATGCATTTGATATTTTGTGAACCATGTATGTTTCAGGGGGGATAATTTTCCCCTCAGGATTAATATATTCGTGAAATGTGTTGTCTGTTAACTTGCCGTCAACCAATTCAACCGCACCAATTTCAATGCACCTGTCACCACGTAAGTATTCAAATCCGGTTGTTTCAATATCAAAACATATTACACGTGACATTTTTTTCCCATTTGGTATAGTTATATAGCAATGGCATTATAAACAAGATATGAAATTAAATCTAGAAAATCTTAACAGCGAACAAATTGATGCAGTAAATGCGGTTGATGATGGCCCGGTTTTGGTGACAGCGGGCGCAGGAACCGGTAAAACCAGTGTTTTATTGGCGGTAATAACACATCTGCTGTCAAATGGTGTCGCGCCATGGAATATATTGGCAATGACATTTACCAACAAGGCGGCAAACGAAATCCGCGATCGTGTTCGTTCTGAAACAGGGCAGAATTTATCATGGATGGGAACGTTTCATTCGGTGTGTTTGCGAATACTGCGCACAAATGCCGATAAATTGGGTTTGCGTCCTGATTTTATCATTTATGACGAAGATAACCAGGCCAAGGTTATAAAATCTGTGCTGTCAACAACAACGACCAGTCCTGCGGAATACGTAGAACAATTTTCACGGATTAAGGATGGTGGGCTTACGGCATTGTCGTCTGATAATAAATATTTCCAATCGTATAATGCAGAAATGGAACGGTTGGGGGCGCTTGATTTTGGTGATATTATTTTATATGTCCTGCGCCTGTTTACTGAACATCCTGAAATTTTGCGCGCATATCAAAATCAGTTTAAATATATTTTGGTTGATGAATTTCAGGATACAAATGTTGCGCAAATGGAATTTATAAAATTATTGACACGTGACGCCGAAAACCCGCATATTTATTGTGTTGGTGATGAAGACCAATCTATATATTCGTGGCGTGGTGCGGAAATAAGAAATATTGTCGATTTTAAACAAACATATCCAAACGCCACGATAAAAAAACTGCAAACCAATTATCGCAGTACGGGGAATGTTTTGGGTGCTGCAAATGCGTTAATCGCCCATAATGATGATAGATATGCCAAGGTTTTACATACCCCCGACGATTCAAATATGGGCGAACCAGTTTATGTTGTGACGGTTCCATCTGATTTGGACGAAGTTCGTATGATATCAGATGAAATTTTATCTGGGCGAAGTGAATACAAGGATATTGCCATTTTGATTCGCAGTGCGACTTTGTCGCGTCCATTTGAAACAGAATTTGCACAGCGTCATATCCCATACAGAATTATCGGTGCCCAAAAATTTTATGACAGGGCTGAAATAAGGGACGCGGTTGCGTATTTACAACTGTTGGTGCATCCGTTTGACGATATGTCATTTATGCGTGTTATTGGAAAGCCATCACGTGGTATTGGACCAGCGGCCATTGCAAAGATAAAGACCGCTGGCGCGAATTTGATGGACGGGTTGCGTAACAGTGCATTATCAAAAAAACAACGCGCTATGGCTGATGAATTTTTGTCTGCGTTTGATTTTGATTGGGGAAATATGAAACCGTCTGATGCCGCCTCAGAGGTCCTGAAACGTTCGGGTTATATAAAAATGTGGCAGGATTCACCCGATCCAGATGCCGGCGACCGCCTGAATAATATTAAAGATTTAATTACATCTATATCCAAGTATGAAACCTTGCCGGAATTTTTAGAGCAGGCATCGTTGATGATGACGGACGATATGGACGGAACAAATGTTGCATCGGATGTTGGCGCGGTTAGTATTATGACAATGCATGCGGCCAAGGGTTTGGAATTTGATACCGTGTTCCTGCCCGCATGGGAAGAAAACATTTTCCCAAATGAAAAATCTGTGAACGAAGGTTCACTTGCCGAAGAACGTCGCCTGGCATATGTCGCGGTTACGCGCGCCAAACGTCGTGCAATAATCACAAATGCCATGTCGCGATTTGTATATGGTTCGCGTCAGTATAATATGCCCAGCCGTTTTATATCTGAAATGGATCCAAAATTTGTTCGTTTTATTGGTGGTGCACATTCGCAACGTGCGCCAGTGGTGGCAACGCAGAAACTGCGTGTTAAATCGTCCACATTGGTTGGTAAAATGGTTTCACATTCTGATTTGGGAACAGGTGTTGTTATCGAAGAAGGTTCGGGAATTTTAACAATCGCATTCAAAAACAAGGGAATTAAAAAAGTCGCCCGTGATTTTGTTAAAATACTTTAAGGTTTCTTGGAATCTTGAATTGCTTTTTGCCATGCCTTATATTGCTTGACTGCATCGTTCCACAAACCTTTGATGTCGCCTTGGACTTTGTTCCCGAAATCGCCCTGAATCTTGCCCGCCCAATCAGATGCATATTTGTCGGCCTTGTCCGCCATGTATTCGACCAACCGCAGAACTAACAATGTTATTATAAATCCGCCCGCATCAACAGTCGGTTCAATGCTAAACAGATTTGCGTTAAATACACCGCTTAACAATGCAACGCATACGCCAATTACAATTGCCAGTGATACGAAATACAGTGCCGCGGATATAAATTTTTTAATTTGTGTGTCTAATGATTCGGGTGCAAACAGTCCCATAAATGTATTAAATATATCACCAACAATACCCTTGTATTGTGTTTTAGATGTTGTTTCTGCGATTGCGGTAAACGGCAACATTAAAACAGTTAAAAACAAATCTGCGACCACATTTAATGCCATAAATAAAAATTTCCAAATGCACCGTATTGACATAATGATTAATGCGATTCCGGCGATAAATGTTAATAAACTGCGACCAATGCCGGCGGCAATCCATTTGAACCCCAGGGCTAATGTTGTTCTGAAAAATTCTGATACTCGTGTTGGCAGGCATATTATATCACTGGCTGCCGCGGCATCTATAATCGTATCTGGGTTAATGTTTTGTGATGCATACTGTGCAATAGATGCGCATGTGTCGGGCATTGATACACCCGCCGCCCCCAGGACCGCATTCAAAATCATGTTTGCCATATATGTTCCAACTGATAAAACAGGGCCCATAACCCACATAAATATCTTTGCGGGCCCAAATGCAATTATAATCAACCAAACCGAAATTTTTGCGCCCTTGATTAATAAATCATAAACTAATTTTTTTGCGTCCCCACCGGTTGTCATCATATTATATGCCTCTATCCCAATCCAGAAAGCATACGCAATCAAAATAAATAACATTGCGAAACGAACCAGTGCGCTGTCTAATATTTTACCAACGTTTGACATTGCGTTCATAAATGCAACGCTAATTTTTGCCTCTATCGGGACGTGATTTTTGGTAATTTCTTGGACATCTGGTGCAAATGTAGA
>JBKSNB010000098.1:0-2200 GCA_046882025.1 Alphaproteobacteria bacterium
CAATGAACGACCGCGTGGTCAGAATCAGGTGCCGAGCACAGTTCCACCAATGTTAAAAATCACTGAACCTATAAAAAACATTCCAACAAACAATTTTGACACATCACCAATTAACACGATATTTGAATCCGCTGGATACACAATAAAGAATCCGCCGCAAATAAACGGAACAAAACTTGACCTGTTTGCCATCGGCACGGACGAGGTTTTATGGATTGGTGCACATGAAATATCGACCGACAAAATGCAAGAAATTATTAATAAACTGCACAATGTATTTGCCGATACACTTGAAGATATAGAAATAACAATAAATGCGTTTATTATTTCGGCATCTGGTGACACAACCGCAGGCGATATTTTAACATTTGAAAACACTGACAAATTGTCTGAATATATATTGTCACACCCAAATCCGCCATTGCCAGATAATGACGATGGTAATTTTGATGCATATTCCGAATACATGTCAACGGTCACTGAATACATAGGACAGGTGTAATGGAAATGAACGAAACAGGTGCGATACAACGATTATCAGAACTAGGTATGGATGATATGCCCGTGGTTGCGTATACACCACACCCAACCCGTGTTTCGCCAGATTGGTTTTCAAAATATAAATCTGTGGTTCATGAATTTTTATCGTCATTAACAGATTCTGCCCAGGAAATCGCGTTTATGAACCTATCACCCGATGAATTTATGGGTTTGCTAATGGGACACGCGATTCCACAAAACGTGTCGATTCGTTTTCGTGTGCCATTAACCTGGGGCGGCGAATTAAACCCTGACAACATGTTTATGTGTCGCACATTTCCGTATTCACATAATCTGGACAGATTTATAATTGAACAATCTGGGAATGCAACGATATGGTTGCCAAATCCAGAAAAGAAAATATATATTCCAACACATTTAACCGGTGGTGGCAGCGATGGCGGCAATGCCACCGATGACCGTATGACAGAAATTGCAGTACAAATGACAAATTCAAATGGCATGGGGTAAATTTATGACACGTGACGAATTTATTTCATCAATAAAATCCAAAGGCGCCCTGATGTGGGGCCCGGCCAGCATACGTTCAATCGGATTTGCAAACACAAACCTGCAAATGCGTAAATGTGCGATGCTGCCGGCGTTTATGATTAACCTGTATGAAACGACCGCAGGAATAAACCTGGGGACAGGGTATATTTTTGGTCCATCGGAATTACCAAATAAAAACAATTTTCCCATCCCAGATATCGTGCAAATAAATGAAGACGTTCGACATCTATCCATGGGCAAAACAATATTTGGACGCAACGATTTATTTTGGTTTGCATTTGATGCGTTTGGCACATGTTATATGTTGGACAACCTGACATTAAAACCATTACGAAAATACGATGACGCGTTCAAGGCATTATACGATTGCCTGATGGGGGGTAAGATATAAAAATGAAAAAAATATCCGTATCTTTATCAGGGCATCAAACCAGCATATGCCTAGAACCAGAATTTATTGACGAATTAAAAAAAATTGCTATACGCATGAAATTCAGCGTTTCATCAATAATACAGGATATAGACAATAACCGTCGTTCCGACACGAACCTTTGCTCTGCAATACGTGTTTGGATATTACAACACAAATAAATAACCGCCCATTTGGGCGGTTGCTTTTTACTTATCAAAAACATTATGCAGCGGCGGTAAATACTTTCTGGACATCGTCATTGTCTTCCAACGCATCCACCAATTTTTCCACCTTGGCATATGTTTCGTCATCTAAATCCATCGGCATATTTGGCAACCATGTAAGTTCGGCACTATCGGGTTCACCCAACTTATCAGCCAAATATTTTTGCACATTCATAAAATCATCTGGCTTGGTTGTAATGATAAAACCTTCTTCGGAACTTTCCAGATTTTCAACATCTGTTTCCATAATTATTTCCATCATTTCGTCTTCACTTTTACCAATTGATGCCGGATACATAATTTGTCCCGCACGTGTGAATAAAAATGCAACACTGCCCTCTTCACCCATATTGCCACCATTTTTGGCAAAGATATTTCTAACCTCTGGCACAGTTCTGCGTGGGTTATCGGTTAATGCCTCTACTATTACTGGGACCGCACCTGGACCATAACCCTCATACCGAACGGATACATAATTTTCTGTATTTGAACCCGACGCCTTGTCAATTGC
>JBKSNB010000099.1:0-2649 GCA_046882025.1 Alphaproteobacteria bacterium
GCTTCCTTTACCGCCCGATCTGCCAGACCGATAATATGGAAATCGGGTTTCGATAGACCTGTGGCAATTTGAACCTGAACGTCTATACGGGTGGCATCCATACCATTAAAAATAATTGAATTTAGTGATATCATGTTCGCATTATAAACTTGCACAGATTCAATTCAAGTTATAAAATGCCAGTGATAAAAAAAGAAAGGATAAAAATTATGCCGTTAAAGAATAAAAATGCCGCCCGTGAATGGTTTAACACAATCGTTTATGGGGGCTTAATCGCAATCGTTTTTCGCAGTTTGTTGCTGGAACCATTTAATATTCCGTCTGGATCTATGATACCGACGTTGCATGTCGGTGATCATATTTTTGTCGAAAAATGGTCATACGGATATTCGCGATATTCATTCCCATTTGGATCGTGGAAGTTATGGAACGGTCGCTTTTTTGCACGTCATGAACCATCTGTGGGTGATGTTATTGTGTTCCGTAACCCAACGAATGAATCAATGGATTATGTAAAACGCTTGATTGGAACCCCAGGGGACAGGATTCAGATGCGTGATGGCCGCCTGTATATAAATGGAGAGGTTGTAAAACGTGAAAATCCACGCCCGTATGTGATTGCACGCCTGCCTAAATCTATGCGCAGTGTTGGGTATTACCATACGGATATGTCAATCAAGGGTAACAAAATATGGGTTGATAATAACCCCGCGGAATTCAATTATACCATAGAATATGTTTCTGATTGTCGTATGGGGGATGGCAATTGTGGTATATTTAATATGACTGAATACGATGAAACGTTGCCAAATGGTGTGACGCACAAGATTGTTGAATTGTCTGATAATAATCCGCAGTCGGATAATACGGTTGAATATGTTGTGCCTGAAAAGACATTTTTCTTTATGGGTGACGATAGAGATTTTAGTTTTGATAGTCGCTGGGGTAACGAAGTTGGTGGAATTGGGTTCGTTCCACGCGATAATGTTATGGGCAAGGTTTGGTTTATATGGTATTCGCATAATTATTACGCACCAATGCTTGCAATTTGGTCGTGGGGTAATAAAATGCGTTGGAACAGATTTGGCAAGGGTGTGAATTAAAATGGTAAATATAGGTTACGAATTTCAAGATAAAACATTGTTTGATTTGGCATTGACGCAGAGTGGTGCTGATTCTGACCATAATAATGAACGCTTAGAGTTCATTGGCGATAGGGTTTTGGGTCTGTCTGTGGCGGTTTTGTTGTTTGAAATGTTCCCGAATGAGGTCGAAGGCGAACTCGCGCGGCGTCACGCATCGTTGGTTTCAACAGAAACGCTGGCATTGGTTGCAAATCGTTTGGGTGTTGGTCGTGAATTGCGTCATGGTCATATGACGGCTGGTCGAACAAAGCATGTTGTTGCAGACGCGATGGAGGCAATATTTGGTGCTATTTACCTGGATGGTGGTTTTGCCGCCGCCCAACGTGTTATAACAAATATATGGCGTGATTTGGCGGCTGCAGATAAAAATGCCCCAAAGGATGCCAAAACTGCATTACAAGAATTTGTTCAAAAACGTGCACCTGTTGGTGTTTTGCCGGTTTATGAATATTTGTCTGAAACGGGTGCGTCGCACAGTCCTGTGTTTTCTGTGCGGGTTTCTGCGCTGGGGCAATCTGCGACTGCAACGGGGACTTCTAAAAAAATTGCCAGTACGGCTGCCGCTGCGGAATTGTTGAAAATTCTTGCAATTTAGTGTTTCGCCATATACAATCAGGTTTATATAATAAAAGGGTATAAAAAATGTTTTCTATATTATTAGTATTGTTAATAATTGTTGCGGTTTTCATGGTTGGTTTAATATTGTTGCAGAAATCGGAGGGTTCAGGTATGTCTGGTTCATCGGCTGCATCAATGTTTGGGGGTGCGTTAACTGGCGCGGCTGCGGGTAATTTTTTAACCAAGACGACGGCATGGTTGGCTGTAATTTTCTTTGTTTTGTGTGCAGCGTTGGCGGTTGTTGCATCAAAATCGAGTGCTGTTGCCACAACCAGTGATTTGCGCAGTGAGATCATATTACAGGAAAATGAAACACCTGCAACAAACGAATAAGTTTTGTTCTATCATAAAAAAACACCCAAACGGGTGTTTTTTTATTTCTTTTTACTATTTGATTTTGGGCCTTGCTTAAATTCTTTATACAGCATAGAACAACATGCGTAAACAATCATTGCAGAAAACGCAGTAATTATCCCAGCCAACAACCCATCTGAAAATATAGCAAACAAAATTATTGCCGCGATTAAAACAATTGTTGTCCCAATGTTTTTAGCCAATACTTTTAACAGTTTTTCAAAAGATTTCATTTTATATTTCTCCTTTGGTTGGTATTATATCATAAAAAAAAGATTGCTTAAAGCAATCTTTTTACAATTTATAATATTATTTGACCACCGATATGTGCGTCGCATGGCAGTGGACCAAACGATGATCGTGGACTGACGTATATATTCCCAGTGACATTAAATTTACCGCAAAACTGTAACATATTCAAATCACGTAAAAATATGTTTCCATTTACGGTTACATTGCATGGCAACACATATTTACGCATGTTTTGCAGGTACAAGTTGCCGTAAATTTTTGTGTTGTTTTTGATAACACT
>JBKSNB010000100.1:0-3749 GCA_046882025.1 Alphaproteobacteria bacterium
AGGATTGTTGAAAAAGAAGTCGGATCATATAAACAATTCCCGTTAAACCTGGGGTATGCCATGACCATTCACAAGGCGCAGGGGAAAACATTGGATTCTGTTATTGTTGATATTTCCCGTGGTGCATTCGCACATGGTCAAACGTATGTGGCATTGTCGCGAACACGAAATGCATCCGATATTCATGTTGCGTCTATGCTGCGTCCACGTGATATTATTTTTGATTCACGTGTACTTCATTTTATTAATGATAATGACTAAATTTTCTTGGCCATTAATATTGCATCAGAACCATCTTCGTAATATTTTTTCCTGGTTCCAATCTCTGAATAACCTAATTTTTTATACAGATTTATGGCCGGAATATTAGTTACAGAAACTTCTAAAAAAATTTTATTAACGCATTGTTTTTTGGTTTCTTTTTCAATTATTGTTATTAGCGCACTTGCGGTCCCGGTGCGTCTTATTTCTGGGGCAACACCAATCAATAATAATTCGCATTCATCCATTACGCATCTGTATACGGCAAATGCATTTTCGCTCGCAATAATTTCTGCCCCTGAATGTTTTATTTCTGCAAAATCAGATGCCGTCCATTTGTTGTGACGGTTCGGAAAACATTTGTTATAAAGTGTTTCTAGTTCTTGGAACATTTTTCTTCGGCATAACTGGGGCGTAAATACATCGGAACAACCGGTTCGTTAATTTTATTTTGCATTTTTGAATCGATAATACCTTTTGCTAGTGCCAGGTTAAACGGTTTGTGACCAACGGTTTTCGGCCATTCCATTTGTTTTACTTCCAGTGTTTCTATGTCCATTGTGCATGGATTTAGGTTGCGCGCACCAACAAAGAAATCACCGCGTCCAGATTCAATTGCGACACACGCGTCTGGGAATTCAGCCAGGTAAATTTCAAACGCATTAACCGGCATAATTGGTATGTTCAGCCCCATTGCCAAACCCTTGGCATATGCAATGCCTAAACGAATGCCGGTAAAACTGCCAGGGCCAACAACGACACCAATTGCATGCAGGTCTGACCATGTAATGTTGTTTTCTGTCATAAATTTATCGACGGCATCGGGCAGGGCAATTGCTTGCTTTTCTGCATCAATATGTTTAATTTTTGTATCGATTGCCAGGTCAATACCGTTGCCAGATGTGTTTATAATTAGTATCATTTTTATCCTGCTCTTAATTATTGGGTTTTAGAAATAATTTGTTGATATTTGTGTTTTTTTTAACATCTTATTCCGAACCCGATTTTGTTGGTAATACCACCTGTTTTACGTACAGATAACAATTCGTCTATGTATCCAGGCGTGAAATCTGTTAACGTATCTTCGCCATTGTTTTTTAATAACTGACGACGCAACAATGCGGTCAGGTTTCGTTGCAATTCACGTACCCCTTGTTCGGATGTATAATTGCGAATTATATGACGAATTGCATCATCACTAATTTGTATATTGCTTTCGTTCCATCCTGTGTCACGTGCAGACCGTTTGATTAAATGTTCGCGTGCAATTTGTACCTTGTCGTCTTCGCTATAACCTGGAATTTCTATGATTTCCATACGGTCTTTTAATGCGCTTGACATATTCAAACTGTTTGCGGTCGCGATAAATAAAACATTAGACAGGTCAAAATCTACCTCTAAATAATGATCACGAAACGCCTTGTTTTGTTCTGGATCTAATATTTCCAGCAGGGCAGATTCAGGGTCGCCCCGCCAATCGTGTCCCATTTTATCAATTTCGTCTAGAACAATGACGGGATTGTTAGATTTTGAACGTTTTAACGCGTCCATTATACGGCCGGTTTGTGCGCCGATATATGTTTTGCGATGACCGCGAAAGTGTGCCTCGTCTGTAATTCCGCCCAGTGATATGCGTTGGTATTTCCGCCCCAGCGCATTCGCAATCGATTTGCACAGTGATGTTTTTCCAACCCCAGGCGCACCCACAAAACACAGAATACTGCCCAGGTTTTTCCCAGTTTTTTTCATAACCGCAATGTGTTCCAGAATTCGTTCCTTGATTGATTGCATTCCGGAATGTTCGGTATCTAACACACCGCGTGCCGCAACCAGGTCAATATTCGGATTATCTGATTTGCCCCATGGCATAGACAACAATTCGTCCAGATAATTTTTAATCAGACCGCCTTCCTGTGACATTGGTGACATTGTTCGCATGCGTTTAAATTCGGTCATTGCCTTTTCTTTGGCGTCCGTGGGCATAGCGGATGTTTCGATCTTTTTCCGCATGCTGATTGAATCGTTTTCTTCGTCATCTTCGCCCATTTCGTGTTGAATCGCACGCAGTTTTTCCTGTAAAATTGCGTCCCTGCGTCCATTTTCCATTTGGTGTTGAACGCGACGATTAATTGAATCTTCTATCTTGGCGGTTTCGCCTATCAGTGCGATTTGTTCCATCAATATAATTAATTTTTCGCGCCACGTCGTTGCAGATAGTATTTTTATAGCGGTTTCAGAATCTATATCCGACATTTGAACAATAGAATCTATGAATGCCGGCATCGGATAATTTTCAATGATGTTGTTTAATTTTTCAATTTTTGATTTGCGAATATTTGGCATACGTTGCAGATTTTCAGCGATTTTATCGCGCAGTGCAATTGTTTGTTCAAATTCAGAATCGTCCAATTGTTCCATTGTTTCATATTCAGACGAAAACAGACCGTCTGTAACCGTAATATTTGATAATTTAACAACGTTTATGGTGCGAATAACCGCATGTATTGCGCCATCAGGCATGTGTAAAACCTGGGCAATTTCGCCGAGTGTTGCGACATCAAAAATATCGTCGGAATTTGTTGGACGTTCCCATGATTTTTGTGCCGCCAATATTATGCGTTGGGTGTGGGCAGTTGCCGCCTCAATCGCCTTGACGGATTCAGGGGTATCAACATACACCGGTACGGTCAAACCGGGGTGCACAATTAAATCGCGAACGGGTAAAATATATTCTGTCATAGCGATGATAAATATAGCCCAAATTTACAAATTTTCAAGGTTATAAATTATAAATGTTGTTATTTCAGTCGCAAGAGAAAGGAATGACCACGGTGTCCGGTTGTATTAAAGACAATTACGTGTTTGCAGGATTTTTTTGTCTATGCTGGAATAACAAAAAATACCGCCCAAATGGGCGGTGGTGCATTGTCGCAAAACAAACATTATTTTTCAAGTTTGTCTAATATTTCTTTCAAATGATTTTTTACATTATTCTTGCATCCCATGCCGGACCAATATAGGATTTCTTCGCCAGTTTTGTTGTCTGCAATTGATACGTTAAAATCAACCCATTTCCATCCGTTAAATACACATACTGGAAAACGACCCAAAATACGCATATAATCACCAACGTCATATTCGTTAACGGTCGCAACATAGCGTGCACCGTTTAATGTTGTTGTTGAAACACGACCGTCTTTGTCGCCATGATCATTTAATGTCGAATTTTGAACGGTTGTTTTTTGACCAACTGTTACATTGTAGCCACGTTTTGTCATTTCTTCTTTCATGTAATAACGCATGGTTTCGCCGTTTGTATCAATATAAATCTTATCATTCGTATTTAACGAATGTGGTTTTACCGCAACAGTATTGCATGCCGATAATGCGACCAACGGTAAAATAACAAGTGTTTTTTTCATATTTATCCCCCTTAGGTTAATGTTGTGTATGTTACGGATTTGTTAATTTAAATCAATTTTTATTTT
>JBKSNB010000101.1:0-20542 GCA_046882025.1 Alphaproteobacteria bacterium
GTGTTGTATAAGCATGGTGGCTTTGTTGATATGCAGGCGCCTGATTCCCGGGTTCGTGTTTATAATAACGGCGAATTTATCGGAATTGGTGTTATACAAGAAAACAAATTGCGCCCTGTGCGCACAATATAAAGGATAAAAAATGTCCGTAACAAAAGAAAAAAAAGCAGAACTGATTCAGGCGTATAAAACAACTGAAAAAGACAATGGCGGCAGTGCCGCATCCCAAGTTGCTGTTTTAACAGAACGCATTCGCAACTTGACCCAACACATGAAGGATAATCATAACGATAAACATTCTAAACGTGGTTTGTTGTTGATGGTTAATCGTCGTAAAAAATTGTTGGCGTATATCAAAAAGAATAGCGTTACAGAATACGAAGATTTGATTAAAAAATTGGGTCTGCGTAAATAATAAAAAAACGTCCATTTGGACGTTTTTTTATTCGAAATATTAATACATGGTTTGCAGAATATGCTGATTCTTGTCCAATGACGACAACATTTTACCAGAACCACACGCAACACATGCAAGCGGATTATCAACCAAAAATGCAGGCAATCCCGTTGCGGCACGAATTGCAGAATCTAAACCACGCAACAACGAACCACCACCCGTCATTGCAATACCTAAATCTGCAATATCCGCAGATAATTCAGGCGGTGTAGATTCCAGTGCTAAATGAACAGTATTTACAATCTTAGAAACCGTTTGCGCCAGCGCAGATGCAATTTCTGATTCTGTCACAATTGTTTCGCGTGGCGTCCCACTAAGTAAATCGCGTCCCTTTATCTTCATCGACATTTCATTTGCCTTATCCTTGGGCGCAATAGCACAACCAATTTTCTTTTTAATATCTTCGGCGGTATTTTCACCGATTAATAAATTCTTGGCCTTGCGAACATATTCTATGATATCGATATCCATCTGGTCACCCGCAGTCCGAACAGCATTTGAATATACAATTCCGCCCAATGACATAACTGCCACCTCTGTCGTGCCACCACCAATATCCAAAACCATGGAACCCAATGGTTTTTCAACGGGTAGTCCCGCACCAATTGCAGCCGCCGTTGATTCTTCGACAATATAAACCTTGCGTGCACCGGCGGCATCCGCCGCTTCTTGAATTGCACGACGTTCCACCTGGGTTGCACAAGACGGAACACAAATAATAATTAATGGTGCCGCCAATGGGTTATGACGATGAACCTTGCGAATAAAATATTTTATCATTTCTTCGGCGACTTCAAAATCAGCGATAACGCCGTCACGCAACGGACGGACCGCACTAATTGTCCCAGGTGTACGACCGAACATTTGTTTAGCCTCTGTTCCGACGGCCAATATTTCCTTGCGTCCCAACAACCTGTTTTCGGCAACCGCAACAACCGACGGTTCGTTCAGAACAATTCCACGCCCCTTAACATAAATCAATGTATTTGCCGTTCCTAAATCAATCGCCATATCTGCCGAGAAAAATTTCATAAGCCAGTTATACATTTTTTACCCCTAAAAATTACTGTTTTTTTTACTATAAAACCCAAAACCTAAAAAAGCAAGCAACCCCCATTAAAAAAATCCTTTTTTATTTGCATTATTATATAATGTGGTATTATTACTAGCATTATGCGAGATACAATAAAGAAATATACAGATTTTATGACCCCAGAAGATGGGCCGGTGGCAAAGAGTTCTTTCTTTGTTATTCGCCTGGGTCCCACAAAAACCCCAGGCACACCACGATATGGTCTGAAAGTCACAAAACGCGTATTTAAATTCGCCGTTCATCGTAATCGGGCAAAACGACTGTTGCGTGACTGGATACGTTATAATGACAAATTATTATTACCAGAATACGATTATATCTTTATATCACGCACAGGTATACTGGGGGCAGGGCGCGATGAAGGACGTGAAGCCATGCGCAAGGCGTTGGCGTATCTGAAAAAGCAATATGGCACAAAAAAATAAATCCTGGGTTGCGTTAATAGCAATCAAATTAATCTGTTTTTACCAACGCGGCATATCACCATTTATATCGGGCCGTTCGGCGTGCCGATTTATTCCCACATGCAGCGAATACGCCAAACAGGCCATTGATAAATACGGCGTAATCAAGGGTATAAAAATGACAATTAATCGTATTTGCCGTTGCAGACCCGGTGGCGGATTCGGATATGACCCCGTTCCTTGACAATTGGCATATTTTTGATAAAATTTAATATAACATAAATGTAAAAAGGATTTTTATATGACATCTTTTCGCGCAACTGTGGAAAACATGTCCAAAATTATGGACGACATGGGAATAACAGAGTTGGATTTGGAACGCCAGTTCTTGTTTGGCGTATATCGTAAACATATTCATTTATCCAAGGAAAAAACCGTCGCGATGCCGACAATGGCAATGCCTGCGGCGCAACCTAAAAAGGCAGCGGATAACAATGATAATGCCCTAACATCACCAATGGTGGGGGTTGTTTATTTGGCATCTGAACCTGGGGCAAAACCATTTGTACAGGTTGGATCAACTGTGTCATCGGGCGATACAGTCGCATTGGTTGAAGCAATGAAAACATTTAACCCAATCAAGGCAACCAAGGCCGGTGTTGTCAAAGAAATATTGGTTTCTGATGGCGCCGCCGTTGAATTTGGTCAACCATTAATTGTTATTGAATAAAATGCCAAAAATAAAGAAAGTTTTGATTGCCAATCGTGGCGAAATAGCGCTGCGTGTCATTCGTGCATGCAGGGACATGGGGATTCGAACAGTCGCCGTTTATTCCAGTGCAGACAAGGACGCAATGCATGCGCAACTGGCGGATGAATCTGTATGTATAGGTCCGGCACCCGTTCGTGATTCATACCTTAATGAATCTGCAATTTTAACGGCTGCATTATTAACAAATGCCGATGCACTGCATCCAGGATACGGTTTTTTATCAGAAAATGCTGATTTTGCGCGCAAGGTTGAAGAACACGGTATTATATGGATTGGCCCCAGCCCTGATATGATTGTTCAAATGGGCGACAAAGTTAATGCAAAGCAAACCGCTATAAAATGTGGGTTGCCTGTGGTTCCAGGGTCGGATGGTGCGATTAAGAGTTTAGCTGATGCACTGAAATGGGCAAATAAAATCGGATATCCCGTAATGTTAAAGGCCGCCGCGGGTGGTGGCGGACGTGGAATACGCCCTGTAATGTGTCCCGATGATATGACAGAGGCATATCAAATGACCAAAAATGAAGCAAAATCTGGATTTGGCGATGATACGTTGTACATGGAAAAACTATTGTTGCATCCACGCCATATTGAATTTCAGGTTTTAGGTGACAATTATGGGAACGTGGTGATTTTTGGTGAACGCGATTGTTCATTGCAACGAAAAAACCAAAAAGTTATGGAAGAATGCCCTGCGGCAATATTGACCCAGAAACAACGCGACGATATGATTGAAATATGCAAAACCGCCGCAAAAAAAATGGGGTACAGCAATGTCGGAACGTTTGAATTTATGTATGAAGATGGGCAATTCTATTTTCTGGAAATGAATACACGTTTGCAGGTTGAACACCCTGTGACAGAAGCAGTATATGGCATAGATTTAGTTCGCGAACAAATTCGAATTGCCGCCGGTGAAAAATTAGGTTATGACCAATCAAACGTTGTTCCACATGGACATGCGATGGAATTTCGCATAAATGCCGAAGACCCAGAAACATTTATTCCAAACCCTGGAACGATAACCCAATATTCTCCATCGGGCGGATTGGGGGTACGTGTTGATTCGGCGGCTTATACAGGATATACAATTCCGCCAACATACGATTCTATGATTGCAAAATTGATTGTTCATGCACCGAATAGGCCCGCATGTATCATGCGTGCTGACAGGGCACTGGACGAATTTATTATCGAAGGCGTCAAAACCACGATACCGTTGCACAAACGTTTACTCGCAAACAGTGACGTCAGAAAGTTAAATATAGATAACCATTGGTTGGAAAAGTTTTTATCTGGTAATTAAAAAACGCCCGTTTGGGCGTTCTTTTTTAATCCAAGTAATATTCTATGGTTGAAACAACACGAACTTTCTTGTTTATCTGTTGCGATGCATCCGACATATTTGTTTCATCACGTGGCAGAATAGAAAACACGCCCTGATTCGCCTTGTGAATCTTGCCAACATGACTGTTCGAACTTTTTGCAAATTCAAGTGCTGCTTCGTGCGCATTCTTGGTTGCCAATTCCAACATTTGTGGTTTGATGTCATTTAGACCTGTAAATATATATGACACTGGGAACATATATTCGTTATCAAAAACAACACCCTGGTTTATCAAATCACCCGTTTTGGCAAATGCAGATGCGACATCATTAACCTTGGTTGAACGCAAAAACATTGTTTTCGTCAGAATAAACCGGGTGTTTACCGGTTCACTGCGGTATGCATCCGCCATTACATCATGCGTTTCCAATTGACCACTTTCTATTTCTGAATCTTCAAAACCATTATCTTTCAAGAAAGAAACAATTGCATTTGTTTGTTTTTCTATATTAGATTTCGTCGCAACCAAATCATTCCCTGTTGCCACAAATTTGATTTTCCAAATTGCTAAATCAGATATAACATCCTGTTCCGCCAGACCCTTTACCGTCACAGTATTATTATCAAATTTGGAACTGTAATAAAAATATCCCGGCAAAAGACCGGCAAAAAATATACCCAGCGCCAAAATAGCAGGGCCTAAAAATCTTTTTTCTGATGTTTGTTGCATTTATTTTCCCCCTTTTTTAACAAATGTTATACTAAACAAAAAACAATCACAAAACAAGCGGCATTTTATCGGATATTTCTGTGTTGCCATGCCAACGCATGACGCACATAATTACGCGCCAGCGCGATATTAAATTTATCGTCTTGTTTCAATCTGCCTTCGGCATCAATCCAGATTGGTCGTTTCTGTGCCAATACCACCGAATTAATATCAGTCAAGTTTTTAACTACATTCGTTGGTGACATACCCCCAGAATATCCCTGAAAATGATTTTGAAACACTGGTTTCTGCCATGCATTTGGTGCCATACCGCGTCCCCCAGACGCATCATACAACACAGAAAAGTGTATTCCTGCTTTATCCATATCTTGAACAATATTTTTTGTTCTATCATTATATTGGAAAATAAATTCATGTTTTGAATCCGATGAAATTAATTCAGATAATTTACGTATATTTGCATTTTCTGCGGTATCTGCGGGCATATTTAATTGTATACGTTTTACGATAGGATTGCCCTGTTCATCGGTAAAATCAAAAAATTGTTTTATCTCATCTGGTATTTTTCCCAGTCGGCATATTGCATCACAATATTCCTGATTTATATGCATCGCCAAATTTATTTTTGATGATTTAGTTAACGTAGCCGCTAAAACCAATTCTTCAAACCACTGAAAACGTGGCATACCAGGCGACATTTTTGACGGATGTGATTGAACCGCGATTTCAACCAATGGTGATATTTGCCCCAATTTTATAATATCGTTTATATCGTTAAATTCACGTGGATCTGAACACGTAATATATTTTAATTGCATTTTTGTTTATCCTTGTTGTTATTCAATCTTAATTGACCGCATGCCGAACCAATGTCATTTCCGCGTTCACGTCTAATACGGGTATGAATACCGTTTTTAATCAAAACATCCTGGAAACGATGCACAGCATTCCCAGATGGCGACGCAAAATCACGTTCATCAACCGCATTCCATGGGATTAAATTCACCATCACATTTTTACCGCGCAACAAATCTGATAAATCATTCGCTAAATCAGGTGTACAATTATATAGAGCAGTTTCGCCGTTTTCGTCTTTTTTACCCAACAAAATATATTCTATCATCAACTGACGATTATGCAGATTTGTAAACGCATCTGCGGCGGATAAAACATCACTAATTTTGTATTTATTATTTATCGGCATGATTTTTGACCGCAATTCATCATTTGGTGCATGCAGGGATATTGCCAGATTTATCGGGCGCCCCCAATTAATTAAATCGTAAATCCCTGGAACGATACCACATGTTGACACAGTTATACGCCGCCACGAAATATTCATATCACGATTAGCACGTTCTAAAAAACCAATAACGTTTTGCGTATTTTGTAACGGTTCCCCCGTTCCCATAACAACAATATGTGACACATCGTTATTGTTCGGGTCGCCATTTGGGTTACAGCCGTCACCCTGTCTTAATTCCCATTGGGCGACTAAAATCTGAGAATAAATTTCATCAACCGTTAAATTACGTTTTAAGCCCAACAAAGTACTGGCACAAAATTTACATCCCATTGCACAACCCGCCTGGGAACTGACACAAACACTATTTCCATAACTGGTGCGCATCAAAACACATTCTATTTGTTCATTATCATTCAGTTCCAACAAAAATTTAGTTGTTTGACCATCTGATGATTGCAGCCGCTTTACAACACGCACCGGCAAAGTTTGCGCAACAGAATCTAAATCATTTCTTAATTTTTCAGGAATATTTTTCATTGATGCAAAATCAGGCGCGCCACGATTTAACCAATCACGAATTTGTTGTGCACGAAACTTTGGTTGCCCCAGTGACACCACATAATCTGTCAATTCCGGTTGCGTCAAAGAAAATAATATCTGTTTCATAATTTATATCTGTCATCTGTGATAACAATTACTGCCTTGCGGCGCAACTGTTTCAATTGTTCTTCGGCTAAAAACATTGCCTGTTTATATAGCGCGTTTTGTTTTATAATATCGTCTAGTTTTCCATATTCATCTGTTTTCTTGGTTTCGCAAACCAAAATCACAGAATTATCAACAACTGGTGACCAGGTTAAATCTGGTAAATCAACAACGCGATTTCGCAGGTCAGATGATAATTCATATTGAACCGCTGTAAATTTTTGTGGGGCACCACCTAAATCTTCAGCCATTTTAACAGCTTCATCACATGATGATGGTTTCTTTAATTTGGCTGCAACCGATTTTGGTATGTCAACCAGACGAACCATTGTAACCTCTAAGGGCAGGCCACGTTCGCGTGCCAATGCAGCGGTTTCTGATTTTATATCTGCATCCGATATATCAACCATCGGGACAATTGTTCGCGCAACAATTACCTGCCACGCCATTTCGGCACGTATCGCATTACGCGCAATTTCACGTTCTGATTCAGACAGGCCATCTAAATCCATCCTCTTTAATTCAGCATCTGCATCCTTATTCGTTGGTTTAACACCAAAATTGGCTGCATAATCTAATTTAATATAATCATCAATTATATTTTGTAATGCAACACGACGATTATCGGTTGATGTTTTTCCCTGACGCGTCATCAATTGCGTGCGCGCAGTAACATCTGTATCCGTAATGGGTGTTGAATTTATCGTTGCAACAACCGTCGCAGACCATGCTGGGAAACACATTATACCAAATAAAAATGTAATTATTTTTTTCATTTATATCTCTCCTTGTTTAATATTTTTGACCATCAACGGTAATACCAAACCTGAACTGGAACGTTGTATTGCCGACATAATCTTCCTTAATCGCATTATCGCGTCTGTAAGTAAGCGCCATATAGAAACACGGATGTTCATAAAACAGACCGCCAGAATGTTGCTGAAACGTTTTAAACGATATGTTGTATATAGAATTAAACTGTACAGATAAACGATCTGTTAACTGAATACCAACACCCCCAATAAGTTCATGTATATCTTTATCCTGTAAATACGTATCCATAAAACGTTGTGTCCAAACATGCCCCAAATTAATGTAATTGCGCGATGTTCCTATACGGGCACTTGATTCAATGTGTTGCAAAGACAAATCACTTTGCGCCAAACGAAATCTGGTTTTCAGATCAACCCATTTTATTGTATCATATTCTATACGACCGACAAAATCAGATGCCCCATTATGAAAGCCACTTAACGGGTCTGTATCTGCACGTTCAGTTATATCATAAGATTGACCTAAAAACACCGATATATTATTTGCATCATTAAATGCAGACCATTGCACCCCATAATCAGCAAAGGTTCCATTTTCCCATAAATCATAACCCGAAAAACGATTTGTTGAAAACAGCGTTGCATCAGACAATAACGCCCCCGCAGAATCGTTATTTTCCATAAACACTTCGTCATCTAATTTGCGCATAACCGTTAATCGCGCACGTGGTTCAATAATATGTGTCCAATTATCTGATGGGCGATATAACGGCAATCCCCATTCGACATAGCCACTGGGCAAGAAACGTGTTTTAACCCCAGAAAACACATTACCATCTATCATGTCTGTTTTAGTAAAATTATACAAATCATATCTGACATCTGCACTAAGTGTTATACGATTTCCACCCCACAGTGTCCATGGCGACACAACACGCGCATCACCAATCATACGCTGCATAGATGTATTATCCCCCGAAACGCCCAAAACATCACCTGTAAAAACAGCATAAGTTTCCCTAAAAAACGGATCTGTTTGATACACGCCACGAATATTCGGTAAAATGTCCCCAGATATAGAATACCGCCCAGACGTTAATGTTTGAAATATATGCATATCTGCAATTGCATAACTTGATTGACCGAAAAGTTCCAGTTTTGCCCCAGAATCAAGATAAGGTTTATACATATCAAAACCATATTTTTGCAGATATGTTTTATCAGACACACGTTCTATGAAAACACTTGCCCTGGCATAATCCCCCAATTCAACAACATCGTTATGAAATATCCCCCAACGATCCTTGCCATCACGATTATGCGTATATGAACCATTTGTTCTGAATTCACCATGCGAAATATTTAACCTGTGTTCCAATTGAACCAATGGGTTTTCCTGGGTTAAATACGACAAAGTCGCCGTTAAATCATGTGTATCTGATATAGCCACATATATCGGCAAATTAATCCGCGTTCCCATATTATTAGTAGATTGCAAATCTGGCATCAACAAACCACTTTTGTGTTTTACAGATGGATCTGGGGTTTCATAATATGGAAACCAAAACACAGGCACAGTATCATACACCCACAGCACAGGATTATAAAAATACAATTCATGACGCCCGTTATCGTGTGTAATTGACGCTGCCCGAACAGACCATGCATCACCAATTTTATCACAATCATTACATGCGGTAAAAAATGCATTTGTTGCAGTTGTTATGTCCCCATCCCTTGATATATCATCTGATTTTATATACACCCGTGGTCCCAACCATAATTGTATATCCTGGCCAGAAATTGTTTCTGCATTATCCGTTATCTTGGAATTTGTTAATGTCAATTTTTGACCAGATGTGTTTGTGATTTCTGTTTGACCAATTGTAGAAATTGATTTGGTTTTTATGTTATATTCTATTTTATCTGCTTTTATTGTCTTTGGCGAATTTTCCCCAAATTCAACCGCATACACGCAATTGCATGCAAACAAACATATGATAAAGAAATTTATTAATACTTTCATTTCCTATGCAATAAAAACATTGTTGCGATTAAACATAGCGCCAATCCCATTGCCAACAGCACAAATTCGTACACATGTTCAACCATATTAGACAAAGACATAAATACCGCCATTATAACCGCCATAGATACAACAGATAGCATTGGCGCAAAACTCGTCCGTCTGCGCAACAGGGACGTCTTCAATAATATCAAACAGCACACCATCACCAATAACATATTCATCCACGGATTTAACAGACGATTGGATAATTCAGACAATATAACCTTATGCTGGCGCATATTTGGAGTATCTAATAAATTTTTTATTAACGAATATGTTGATATTCTGCGCACACGAAATGAATTTTCGCTTTCTCTTTCTGCAACATTCAAATCCATATCGAATGATTCAAATGTACCTGTGATTAAATTATCCGACATTGTTTGTAACGAACCGTTTGACATAACAATTGATAATCCATGAATTGTTGAAACCAACTTACCCTTTTCGGCAAATATCACAACATCATTACTATCATCACGCGTATCAGACAACATCAACTGGGACATATCATACCCCGACACACCATCAACATAAACAACCAAATTATCCGTTAATTCTGTAAATGCAGATTCCTGTAATTTCAAATGCGCCAAACCATAACGCAAATTCCATTGTGTATTATAAAACTGTGCCTGACTAACCGGGACGATAAAAACACTTAACAACAAATGCAGACATGTAATAACAAACGCCAAACGCAATGCCGGCCGCGCAATTTGTGCAGGCGACTGACCCGATACCGCAATAACCGTAACCTCGTTTTCAGATATCATCTTGTTATATACGAATATCACCGCAATAAATGTTACAAATGGTGCAATTATTGATGCGATAAACGGTATCATCAATGCCGTCAACCCCAAAAAGTCACCAAAATCGACCCCGTAATTGACCAAGAACTTCATCATAGACATAATTTCCATCATCCATGACAATCCAGTCAATATGAGTAATAACATCAAAAATATTGCAATCAATTGACGTGTAAAATATTTATCGATAATTTTCATACTGCACAGTATAGAGCGCAAAAACAATACCGTCAAATATATTTGTGTTTTTTTCTTGATTTTACTAATTTTATGGTCAATAATAACAACGTTCTTAATAACAAATAGTTTTAAGGGCGGGGTCGAAAGATCCCGCTCTTTTAACAACAAAACAGATAATCTAAGGAGATATAAGATGTCTTTTGTTTCTATACCACGTCAAGATTTGCTGGAATCAATTAAGTCGTTGGCTGCTGAAAAAAATATTAGCCAAGATATTGTTTTTGAATCATTGGAAATTGCTGTTGCAAAAATAGCAAAACATAAATATGGCGAAGAATTTAATATTGTCGCAAATATTGACCGTCACAATGGGGCAATTTATGTAAAACGTTTATTTGATGTTATTGAAAGCCCTGAATCCAAAGGCGAAGAATATGATCCGAACACAATGTTGACCGTTCAACAGGCAAAAAAATATGCCAAAGACCCTAAGGTTGGTGATGTGGTTGAAGATCAATTACCAGAACCAGAATTTGGACGTATGGCATTTCAAACGGCACGTCAAATAATGACTGGGCGCGTTCGTGACGCAGAAAAAGGCACACAATACGAAGAATTCAAAGACAATGTTGGCGATATCGTAAGCGGTGTCGTAAAACGCATCGAATTCGGCAATGTATTTGTTGATATCAACGGCAAGGCCGAAGGTTATATCAAAAGCACAGAATTAATTCCAGGCGAACGTTTGGGGGTTGGTGACCGCGTACGTGCATTAATTATGGACGTTGAACGTTCTAATGCGGGTCCACAAATATTCTTGACCAGAACACATCCATTATTTATGGAAAAATTGTTCGTCCAGGAAGTACCTGAAATCTATGAAGGTATTATTAAAATTAAATCTGTGGCGCGCGCGCCGGGTTCACATGCTAAGATCGCTGTTGAAACCCAGGATCCATCTATTGATGCGGTTGGTATGACCGTCGGCATCAAGGGAACACGTATTCAACCTGTGATAAACGAATGTCATGGCGAAAAGATTGATGTCATTTTGTATTCAGAAGACCCAGCAGTATTTATCGTTAATGCCATACAACCTGCCAAGGTTGCAAAAATTATCGTTGATGAAGACACACGCACTGCGTCTGTGGTTGTTAACGAAGATCAACAATCATTGGCAATCGGTCGTCGCGGTCAAAATGTTCGCCTGGCATCACAATTGACGGGTTGGAATATCGATGTTATGAACGAAACAGAAGAACAAGAACGCCGTATGAAGGAATTCAAAGAAAAAACAGAACTGTTTATCAGTGCATTGGATATCGATGAAATGATTGCACACCTGTTAATCACCGAAGGATTTAGAACGGTTGAAGAAATTGCTTTCGTTGATATCAAGGAATTGGAATCTATCGAAGGATTCAATGCAGAATTGGCGTCCGAATTACAAAAACGTGCCAAGGATTATTTACAAAAACAGGAAGAAAATTATAAGGAAGACGGTCACAAAATTGGCATGTCTGATGATTTATTAAACTTTGATTTTATCAAACGTCCTGTTATTATGCAGTTAGGTAATGCAGGTATTAAATCTTTATCAGATTTGGCAGATTTGTCATCTGACGAATTGGTTGAAATACTGGGCGAAGACACAATGTCTGAACGTTTGGCGGGTCGTGTTGTTATGAAGGCACGTGAATTGGCATACGGAATATCAGACAACGAACAGTAATATAGGGAATTCGTACATTTAAGTATAAGCATGGAGTAAAATATATGGCAACATTAACACTTGGAAAATCTGTGACAATAGATGCAGTCCAAAGCAAAAAGGGTGACGCTGTGTTCGTTGAACGCAGACGTCGCGTTATTGCCCCAGGCAGCAACGAGTTACGGGACGAACCAAAAACCGTTGAATCACCACGTAATGCTGCAGATGAAAAACTGCGTGCTGTACTAGAAGCCGCAAAAGCACGTGAAGAAGAACGAAAAAAGCGCGAAGCCGAAGAAGCCGCTGCACGTGCGGCACGTGAAGCAGAAATTGCACGTGATGCCGCCGAATACGAACAGGTTAAATCCCAATTGGCTGCACGTGAAAACAATGTCCAAGATACATCTGACGACGCGCCAGATGTTAAACAAAATCCTGTAAAAAAACAGTTTTCGCAATCGTCACATAAATCATACGATTCAAACAAAGATGATGACGATGTTAGACCAAATAAATTTGCAGGAAAAAAAGATTTCAAAAAACAAGGCAAGATATCTATTCACGATATCATTATTGGTGGCGATGATGACGATGATGAAATCGGAATTCGTGGTGCCAACCGCCGCCGGTCTGAAGCATCGTTAAAACGTTTTCGCGAAAAGGCACGCGCAGTATTTTCAGCCCCACAAAAGGTTGAACACGAAGTCGTTTTGGGCGACACAATCACCGTAAAAGATTTAGCGGCCGCAATGGCAGAAAAAGTTGGTAATGTCATCAAAAAATTGATGGAAATGGGTATGATGGCATCACAAAATCAAACAATTGATGCCGATACAGCAGAATTAATCGCCACAGAATTTGGTGCGACCGTTAAACGTGTTGATACAAAACCGTATGCCGAACAATTAGACAGATTACCAAACCCAGATAAATTAAAACATCGCGCACCTGTGGTGACGGTTGTCGGACACGTTGACCACGGAAAAACATCTCTGTTGGACGCATTTCGTAATGCGAATGTTGTTGCAGGCGAAGCAGGCGGTATTACACAACACATATCATCTTATGAAGTAAAAACTAAATCTGGTGCAATTATCACATTTTTGGATACCCCAGGACACGAAACATTTACCGCAATGCGTGCCCGCGGTGCGCAAATGGCAGACATTGTTGTTTTGGTTGTTGCGGCAAATGATTCAATTATGCCCCAAACGATTGAGGCAATTAATCACATACGTGCCGCAAAGGTTCCATTTATTGTTGCAATAAATAAAATTGACCTGCCAGAGGCAAATCCACAACGGGTCAAGGTTGACCTGTTGCAACAAGAAGTTCAGGTCGAAGAAATGGGCGGTGATGTCCAATGTGTTGAAATTTCTGCAAAAGAAAAAGTTGGTCTAGATAAACTGGAAGAAGCCATTTTATTACAAGCAGAAATGATGGACCTGAAAGCCGATTATGAAATGCCGGCAGTTGCAAGCGTTGTTGAAGCAAAAATGGAAAAAGGACTGGGTGCGGTCGCAACAGTATTAATAAACCAGGGAACATTATCCGTTGGTGACGTGTTTGTTGTTGGCGAAACATTTGGTCGTGTTCGCGGTCTTATTGCATCAAATGGCGAACGCGTAAAATCTGTTCATCCAGGACAACCAGCGATGGTTTTGGGTCTGGACAGTGTGCCGGCGGCAGGCGACGAATTGCGCGTTATGGAAACCGAAGCACAAACGCGTGAAGTTGCCGCGTATCGCGCACAAAAAGCCAAGGATAAGGCAAATGCCGTTAAACGGTCTTCGTTGCAAGATTTATTTGCGGCACGTGATGAATCCAAGAAAATAACATTACCAATTGTTCTGCGCGCGGACGTTCAAGGTAGTGTTGAAGCAATTACAGATATGATTAAAGATATCAAAACCGAAAAGGCAAATGTTGAAATCTTGTCTGCGGGTGTTGGTCAAATTACCGAAGGTGATATCAGATTGGCAACCGCATCAAATGCTGTTATTTTTGCGTTCAATGTTCGTGCAGATGCCGCTGTCCGGGATATGGCACGAAACAATGGTGTTGATATTCGCTATCACAGTGTTGTTTATCGAATCACAGATGAAATCAAAGAAATATTGTCTGGGAAATTGGAACCTGTAAAGAAAGAAAACTTTATTGGATATGCCGATGTTATTGCACTGTTTACCGTTGGCAAGGGTATCCGTGTTGCAGGGTGCAAGGTGACAGAGGGTATAATCAAAAAAGATGCATTCGTGCGCCTGTTACGCGACAATGTTGTTATATACGATGGTAAAATTGGCGAACTGCGCCGTGAAAAGAACGAAGTAAAAGAAGTTGCCGTTGGGGTCGAATTTGGTATGAGTTTTGAAAAATACAACGACCTGAAAGAAGGCGACCGCGTTGAATGTTACGAAGTTCAAGAAACAAAAGCAGAATTATAATAATATAACAATAAAAAACGCCCAAATGGGCGTTTTTTAATCTAACTGATTAAGCAGTGATTCCAGGTGTTCTATTGTGTCCATATTGTTTAACGCACCTGCAATAGTTAATGCAGATTCCAGATCAGCACGCGCGGCTTCAACATTCCCCAACGTCAAATTTAACGCAGCCGATTTTTCAAAATAATTCATCGCATTTGTTGATGCATGTTCGCGTTCTTCAGACGTTGTCATACCCTGAATCTGTTCAGAAATAACACGAACAGCCGATGAATAATCATCGATTGCAGCACTATAATCACCGATTGCCGTATATGCCTCTGCCCGTTCAGCATAAACATCCGAATTTATCGTTCCAGATGTCCGCGCCAATGAATTTGTATAATCAGCAATGGCACCTTCCCAATTTTTAAGCCATAAATTTATCTGGCCACGTTTGGCATACAAATCACGCAGTGATAAAATACTGTCTGTTCCATTCGCCGCCAATGCCAACGCATTGTTTATATCATTTAATGCCGCAGAATAATCTTCCAGGCGCATATCCAGTAATGCACGATCATAATATGCAACCGCATATTCAGGATCCATATTTATTGCAGAATTAAAATCTGACAATGCATTGCTATAATCGCCATATTGCAAATACGCTTCGCCACGCAAAACATAGGTTTGGACAACCGCATTTCCCGAATCAATCATTGATGACAATTCAGCAATAACACCATCAATATTTCCATCAGACAAATGTTGCTGAACCGCGTCCATTGTTGATTCTTCTGTGGTCACCAATTCTTCTTCGACCAATGGTGCCTTATCGGGCGCATACGTTGGACGTGCGCGTCCCAAAATATAAAACGTAGCCGCAATAAAGAACAAAATAATAAACCAATAAATATAAATTGATGCAGACCAACCACCACGCGATTGTTTTACCGGCTGGGCCGCAGGAACAGGTTTCAAAATCTGTTTTACAGGAACAACACGTTTTGTCTGTTTTGTTTGTTTCACAGACGCTGATTTTTTAGCAACTGTTTTTATTGTTTTCTTTACCGGTTTTTTTGGTGATTTTTTTTGCATACACCCCTCCCTTTATCTCTGATAAATAAATATTAGAAATTTTTTAATATTTCGTCAATTGTTTTCTTAGGTACTTTGACTATTTTCCCAACGGGTAAATCACCCAATTTTATATTTCCAAATGACACACGATGCAACTGGGACACTGGCGCACCACAAAAACGCAAAACAATACGGATTTCATTTTTCTTGCCTTCTGTGGTTGTGACCGATATTTGTTTGTCGTTTAACACCGATATCTGCATAGGGCGATATTTTATCCCATCAACCGTTACACCATGGCGCGCCAACGATAGATTTTTCATATTGCCGTTTGTTGTTGCGATATATGTTCGCGGAATATTTGATGACGGCAGTGTTAATTTCCGTGCTAAATCACCATTGTTTGTCATTAACAACAAACCCGTTGTTTTAAAATCTAAACGTCCAACATATTTTAATCCATTGTATTTCTGTGGCAAAACATCATAAATCGTCCTGCGACCATTTGGATCAGAACGCGTTGTCATTGTATTTATGGGTTTATGAAATGCATATAATTCAATATCCGACGATTGTTTTACGGGGGTCCCATCAACACTAACAATGTCCTCTTCAGAAACAAATGTTGCGGGCGTTTCTATTTTATTGCCATTTACACAAACGCGACCATCAAGAATCATTTGTTCGGCACCCCGCCTGGATGCAACACCTGATTCAGATAAAAATTTTGCAATACGCATTACCATTACATCACACCATTAATTGCAATAACCGCTGCCAATTCAGCACGCAAAATTGTTTTGCCCAGTGACATTCCGCGCGCGCCATTTTTATCCAACATTTCAAATTCAGAATCTGAAAATCCCCCCTCAGGCCCAACAAAAACATTTTTTGCACCACCAATACGCGCCGGCAAATCACGACCATATGCCGCACGTTCATCTGCAAAAACAATATCACGAAAGGGCAGGTCGCTAAATTTAATTGCATCCGTGATTAATGGAACACTGTTACGATTTGATTGTTCTGATGCCTCTATGATAATTTTGCGCATACGATCCCAATTAATATGATTTGCAACCGTTCGCGCGGTTATCACCGGCACAAAACGCGCAACACCCATTTGCGTTGCCATATTCAGCATATCATCCACACGTTTAATTGGTGCAAAATAAAGTGTTATATCGTTTGACGGATCAACGTGCGCTGTCGCAGATTCAATATAAATACTTTTTTTATCATCTGACAGGTGGGCGTTATATTCAACACCATTGTTAAAAACCAAACAATTTGCCTGGCGCATAACGTTTGCCAAATAATGCGACACATCACGTGGCACGGCGACAGACGCCCCCGGTGTCAAATCAGCATCTAAAAAAATTCTTGGAATATTTTTCATGAATATAAATTTCCTGATTTATCATTAACAAATTTTCTGATATAATCATACTGTTATGGCAGAGAAAATCAAGATTTTATCCGCAGGCGGCAAAGGCATGGGTTTAAACATATTCAAATCCAGCGCATACAAGGAATTTGACCGCACACCAATGGCACAGATATTCTGGGTCATGCGGTGGAACGCGGCAATGTGGATTGCATGCGCGGCCGCGTTTGCAATTGCATTTATACTTGAACACATATGGCGGTACGGTTGGTCGCCCGCCACGGCACATTGGTGCGGGATATATTTAACAAATTTGTGGCACAGTGCGGGACTGTCTGTGTTGGCGGGGGTACCCGCATGGATTGGGCGGTGTTTTACACACCCTGATATTATGTGCACAATTCCAGTATTGCCATTTATCGCGTATTTCTTTTTAGCGGACAAAACATTAACCGATGAATTTAACCCGCATGGCAAGGATAAATATGACAAGGAAACATCCAAAAAAGCAACCGCCGAAGATATCAAAAAAATGGGCAAGGGGGCGAACGGCCTGTTTAGCGGTTTTATGATGGTTCTGGGGTATTTTAAGGACAAGGGTAAAACAAAACCATTAATGATGGACGAATGCCTGTCCACATTGTGCGTCGCGCCCCCGGGGACCGGTAAAACCGCAGGCGTGGTCATTCCAACAATTTTAGATTGTGATGGTGTTTCGATGATTATCAACGACCCGAAACCTGAATTAAAACAACGGACGTCTGCATATCGTGCCAGTGTTGGTCCCGTATTTATTATGAACTGGGCGGGCCAGGACGATCCAGCACGCGGCATTTATTACCCGTCGTGGAACCCGCTATCACCAGAACATGTACCATTTAATTCTGAACAACGCGATTTGTATATTGATACCATTTGCAAAGTTTTGGTTCCCGATACCGCGATGGATCCACACTGGTCAAACACTGGACGGGCAGGTCTGTCCGGATTTATACACTTTATGGTGTCCAAGATTGAACGTGCCAAGGCCGACGATTATTTCTATGCCCGAATAAGCGACGGCAAATTTGATGCCGAAGATGCGGCGGTTTTATCCGATTATTATTTATCAATGATGACCGATCCAAATGCGTATGCCGCATTGGGATTACTGCAACGCGGTGAATTAAATGCAATGAATTATGTTCATATTGGTTCGTGGCGAAATATACCGCAATCATGGATTGGACGCGAGGCATCATTATCAATGATTCTGGATTGGTTAAATGCCGCGCAACTCGCCAATGCCGAAGAAACAGAAAAGCGCAGACGCGCAGGAGATCAAATGGTCGCATTTGCAGATCCTATGCGTGATATATTGGAAGATGCGGTGAATGAAGCACGCCAATATGCATATTCACACCGCAGTGTTTTGGAATTAACACAACTTGCAAATACACCCGACAAGGAACGTGGTTCTATTTTATCCACAATTATGGAAGGTTTAGGCATATTCCGTAATTCTGCGGTCCGCAATCGAACCAGTCATTCTGATTTTCACTTTAACGATTTACGCGGTATGGTTGATCCACGTGATGGAAAAGTAAAGCCGGTTTCTGTGTATCTGTCGATAAACATGGTTGATGCCCAGGCATTAAACCCAATCACAGGTATATTTATTGAATTAATGTCAAACTTCCTGTTGGCAAACAAACCGAACAGTGTCAACCTATCGGGTCAAAAAATGGGTCCATATCCAGTGTTATTCATACTGGATGAAATGCCCAAGATGCAAAAGTTACAGGCAGTTATTCAGGGACCTGATTTGGGACGCGGCCAGGAAATATCATACCTGATTATCGGTCAAGACATACACCAAATTCAGGAAAAATACGGTGCAGATGCCGCATCAACAATTATATCAACAACCGCAGCAAAAATATTATTGCGTCAAAACGATCCAGATACGGCCGAAACCTTTTCTAAAATGATGGGGGACGAGGTCAAAAAGAAAACCAAGAAAGGTCCAGACGGTAAAGATTTTGAAGACACAGAACGTAAACGGTTATACAATCAAATGGACATACTGAAACTGGAAGAGGGAAAACAAATCGTTATATTCCAGGGCTGGTACCACCGTCCGATAGAGGCAGATCAGCAACGCTGGTTCAAAAATAAGACCGATATAGAAAAAACGTTGTATAAAAAGGTTATGATGGGCGAATCACTGCCTATGCCCGAATTTTTGATTCCATCACACCACAAGGCATTGGGGTACGCTGGCAAACCACGCGTATTTGATAAAGAAACGAATACAGTAAAAGAATTGTAGATAATCATATTGTCGGAATACAAAATTTTTGTATAATATGATTTCATGAAACGAATTCTGATATTTTGTGTATTTCTGTGCGGATGCAGCGGCACGATGACCGCGCGTCTGGATACTGTTCGCAACGATTTTAATACCAATAATTTTATATCCAGTGCACAAAATTTCGCATCCGATAAAGCGGTTGAATCCCAGGACAGTTTAGAATTACTGATTACAGGTCTGGCGTTCTTTCAAAACGGCGATTTTGATTTAAGTGACCAAGCATTTGAAACGTGGCGCGAACGCAATTACGATATTTTTGGCACATCTGCGTTACGCGAAGGCGAAATATTACTGGGCGGGAATATGACGGTTGAATACAAACCATATATGATGGATTCGTTATTTGTATCATACTATCAGATATGGGACGCGATTGGCGCAGGGCGTAAAAACGATGTGCGTGTCATAATAAACCAATCTTATAATCAGCAACAAAAAATATCCCGCGAATATAAAAAATTAATATCTGACAGAAATAAAAACACTGAAATTATATCTGAATTGAACAACATAAACGGCAAATGGACAACATACAATGATATTATGAATCCCGCACTAATGTATCTTTCTGGGATATGGTTTCTGAATAACGGTGATTACAGCGACGCGCAAACATATCTGGGGCGCACATCTGGCATGGTCGGAAAAAGCAAAAACGTGGATGCAGATTTGGCATTGGCCGACAAACAACAAAAACCACAAAACACAATATGGGTTTTTATAGAATCAGGATTTGCACCGTCTTTACATGAACAAAGGATAACATTTCCCTGGATTATAGATCATGATTTAGTAATGATTCCGATTGCCATTGCAACCCCTAAAACATGGGGCAACCCCACAAAACCACATGGTGGCGATATGATTTGTGATGTTAATTCTATGTTTATGACCGAATTCAAAGAATATCAAATCAATAATACGTTACGTGACATAACCGCGTCAGCCGCACGCGTCGCGTTACAGTCCGCATTATATGATTCTAAATCTAATGCGAATGGATGGTTGGGGC
>JBKSNB010000102.1:0-2849 GCA_046882025.1 Alphaproteobacteria bacterium
TTCATAATAAAACTCCTTTGGGTATTTGTGTTTGTGTAAATTATATCATTTCTGAATGAAAATATGCATATATTTTTTTAGCAGCAGATTTTCCAAGACCTGATACATGTAATAACGCGTTAAGGTCTGCATCCATAATGGCACGTACAGAACCAAAATGTTGTAATAGTGCCTGTTTACGTTTCGCACCGATACCATCAATTTCGTCTAAAACAGATGCGGTCATTTGTTTCGCACGTGTTGCACGATGGTATGTGATAACGAATCTGTGTGCTTCATCACGAACGGCACGCAGAAATAAAAATAGGGAACTATCCTTGGGCATATCATCACAAACGGTGCCATCAGGCATAATAAAATGTTCGTCGCCATTCCTGACAACACCCTTGGTCACGCCCAATATGTTTATGTCGGGCGCAACGCGATGCGCAATGTTCCACTGTGCAGGTCCCCCATCAACAATTATCAAACTTAGTTTTGGACCACGTGCAACGGCACGTGATACAAATTCCGCCATCATACCAATGTCGTTGCCGGCAACACTGCGGTTCTGTAATTTAAAATGCCGATAATCAGATTTGATAAAACCGTCATGCCCAAAAACAATCATTGCACCAACTGGATTTTGACCAAATAAATGTGAATTATCGAATACCCCAACACGTTCAATTTTTATCCCTAGCCATTGTTCCAATTCAGATACATTTTTATCCCAATCTATATTTGATTTTTCCCTGGATTCAATGCGTATACCGCGTGTTGATGTTTGGGTTAATGCAATAATTTTATCACGACACATAGCGGCATTTTCAAAATCCATTTGTTCAGAATAAGATTGCATTTGTTTTGTTAGATCTGCAATGATAGGTTCGCTGTCGCCGGTCAGAATGCGTCGCGCAAGTTGCACATTTTCGTGATAGTGCGTTTGTTCAATGCAGCATGGGGCGCTGCATCGCCCGATTTGATACAGCAGGCACGGACGTGATCTGTTTCGCATAAAACTATCTGTGCATGTGCGCAGACCACATACCTTTTGAATTGTTTTTATTGTTTCGTTCAGTGCCGCAACCGATGGGTATGGACCATATACGTCACGACGTTGCGATATTTTGCCCCGGAATTTTAGCAGGCGCGGATATTCAGAATTGGTTAGTGCCAACATAGGATACATTTTCCCATCTGTCAGCATAATGTTGTATTTTGGTTTTTCCGTTTTGATTAATTCTTGTTCCCGCAACAGGGCGTCTGATTCTGTGGGTGTTATTTCCCATTCAACATGGGTAACCAAACTGCGCATGACCTGTTTGTGCGGTTCCAGTTTTGATGTGTCAATATACTGTTTTAACCGGTTTATCAGATTTTTTGCCTTGCCCACGTATAGCAGTGTGCCATTGGCGTCAAACATCTTATACACCCCCGGTGAGCGGGGCGCGTTTTCAATTAAATCTGTAAATTGAATATTCATAATAAATATGATATAATACAAATTATAAAATAGCAAATAGAGGTGAAAACATGATTCAAGAATCTGGTCGTTCAATGATAGAAATGCTTGGGGTGCTCGCAATTATGGGGGTTATTACGGTTGGTGCAATTGGTATGATTGCATCGGCGATGCGTATGCAAAAACAGAGTACGGTTAACGATGATGTCGTCATGATGGTGACGTCTGTGCGACAGTTGTTGGGTGAATATGATGATTTTTCTAATATTGACAATGCTACTATATTTACGGCAATTGGGATGAAAAATCAGAACCCATATGGTGGAAATTATGCGTTGTCTGTAAATCCTGTAAATACACGCCAATTTGTTGTTTCAATTGATGGATTGTCAAGGGCAGATTGTAAAACTCTGACGACCAAGGCGTGGACAGATTCAATCAGTGGTGCCCAGGGTGAATGCGACAAAGATACAAACAATGCTGTTAGTATCATCTATGGCGAATAGGGTGTTTTGATATATGGCTGATTCTGTTACTGTTTCGACAACCGAAGATGGTGTGCGTTTATTGCGCTGGTTTTTGCGTCACTATCCATCAATGCCAAATAGTGAGTTATATAAACTATGTCGCGGGGGGCAGATTCGTGTGAATTCGTCGCGTGTTCAGGCAAACAAGGTCTTGCGTTCGGGTGATGTTGTGCGTATCCCGCCAACAATTGCAGGTTATAGCGAATCAAAAAAAATAAAATCTGAAAGCGGTGATAAATATTCCCTGACTGATTTGGAAAAATTACGTCAATGTATCATATACAATGACGATGATATCGTTGTTTTTAATAAACCGTCTGGATTGGCGGTTCAGGGGGGCAGTGGCATAAAGAAATCTGTGGATAAAATGGCGGCGGCGTTATTTCCATACGCAAAGATATCGTTGGTTCATCGTTTGGATCGGGATACAAGTGGCGTCTTGGTCGTTGCAAAAAATCAACACGCTGCACAGAATTTATCAGAACAGTTCCAAAACAAAATTGCACATAAAGAATATTTAGCGTTATTAAATGGCGATGTTAATCCTAAAAGCGGTATAATAGATAATTATATGGTCAAGGGTCAGGTTTTTGATGAACCGGCCCGGGTTAATAATGGTACGGGTCAACGACCACAACGTGCAATTACAGAATATCACGTTTTGTCCAATGCCGGTGGATGTGTGTCGTGGGTTGTGTTTTCACCAAAAACAGGCAGAACGCATCAACTGCGTCTGCATAGCGCATACAGTTTGAATGCACCAATTGTCGGTGATGACTTATATGGTTATGATAAACGTTTGCCATGTGGGTTGGATACGGTTTTGGCGACGAATAAATTATTTTTGTTTGCTTATCGTATAACGTTTAAACATCCAA
>JBKSNB010000103.1:0-6306 GCA_046882025.1 Alphaproteobacteria bacterium
AATTTGTGCATGCACTACAACACAAGGAAAAACAATAAAACATTGAAAAAATAGAGAAAAATTTGTATAATGAGTTCGTAGGATTTTAACCAAGGTTAGAATTTAATACATCAAAAAAGGAAAAAAGGTAATTTTTATGAGCAGAATATACGGTAGATCTGACTTGCAAGGAATATTGGATTTATATGGGAATCAAGATTCTCGTGATGAGGCGATTACGCATGCAGAACAATTATTGAAAGATTTTGTAAACGAAGATGCAGACATATCGCAAGATGCGTTGCAGGAATTTCAGCAAATTATAGAAACTTTTGGGATTACTACCAACGATGCTGGGGAACAGGTTTTTACAGAGCTGGGTGCAAAAGCAGCTGCGCGATTTCAATCAGTAATTGATTCTTTTGAAAATGCATCTAATGTCATAGATCAAGATAGAATTTATTCACTGACATCTGATCAAAACCAAATTAAATTTGACTTGGTTACTTTGAATGTTTACAAAGATATGGGCTTGGTTGATTCTTCAATAGAGCCTGCGAACATGACACCGTCTCAAGTTGCAGAAGTAATAAATAGTATCAACTTAACAAATAAGCAACAGACAGAATATTCTAACAGATTTATAGATAGTATCATTAGCAATCCAGAATTATTCGAAATAACACCACCAAAGATATTGGCTGATGCATATACTTTTGCGAAAGAACAATTATCAAAAAATTCTGAAGACAAAGAAATGTCAAAGCGTTTTGCTACATTGGCAAAACGTATTGATTATTTAATTAAAAATTTTGCTAAAAAGGTTGATTATTTCTATTCGGATCCATCAAACATCGCCGATGTTTACGCAGGATATCGAAAGATGTGCGATGTTCGCAGCAAAGATTTACAGCACGCCAAGGACGATAACGAAAACACAAAAAAATATAAACAAGAAATCCAAAAATCTGTTGATGAAACAATAGCACGATTGACTGAAATTGTTTCTATGTATTCTGATATGTGGAATCTGAAAGATTTAAAACCAGAAGATGCCGACAAACTTGATGCACGTTGGAAAGAAATATCAGAAAATCTAAAAGATGTTGAATTAACAGACGATGTTTTATCTACATTGTCCAAATATGAATTCTTGGATGAAAATGGGAAAACAATGCCTCAATTTATAGATGTTGATGGCAAAGAATCTCTTGAATTTAAACCTGGGTATAAACTAAATCCAAACGGACGCTTGAATCGTGTTATATCACTGGCAAAAAATGATGTCACAATGCGAAACGTTGGCGATTTAGAAAAAGACATCAAGGACATTGATTTAACAAGTGCATTGTTTGACAGAGTTCCCTGGAAAATGGCTGAAATATCTGTCCCTGATCAGGTTGTATCAGGAATAGAAAGCAAGCCACAAGCAATGTTGACACAACAAGATGTTGACGCTTTCTGGGATAATTTGGAAAAAGACGGTGGGAACATTTCTGACCAAGGATACCAAGCTGCATTGGATGCACAAGTTAATCAAGCTGCTGGCTTTGCTGGAATGATGGCAGAAAAAGTTGGTGCCGATAAATCGATTGTTATGCGCCCATTTGAGGATGTTGAAGATATAGATAAATTAGCAAGCACAAGATCAGAAAAAACTGGTGCGGCAGAACGCAAACAAAAGGTTGGCTTTTTTAAACGTATGGTTAAGAATTTTAGTGCTGCTGCAATTATGTCTGCAGGACTAACATTTATTGGCAAGGCCACTGGTGTTGCATATGCTGGTGCCGCGGTTGGAACAACTATCGGTGTTGGCAATATGATTGTGCAGGGTTTCAAATGGCGTCATGAACAAAAGAAAGCAGGAAAACCGCACGGATTAAAAGCGTTCTTTTCTGATAAACGCAATTGGGGACCTGCGGTTGCATCAGGACTTGGGGTAGCCGCTGTAATCAGTATGGCAACAGGAAACCCAGAATTAGCTGCAGGATTTGGTATTGGTGCAATGGCTGTGGGGGGCGGTTCTGCTGCAAAAATGGTTTATGATGATGCACTGGCTGCAGGGTATACCAAGGGCCAGGCTTTGGCTGGTGCTATTGGTGTTGCAGGGGCGACAATTGCTGGCGGTTTCGCTGGACGTGCTGCAATGAACGGATTTATCGGTTACGTAAATAATAATACAGATAGTAATTTGTTTAAAACAGAACACACAACAACATCTGAACACGTTACTGGAACAGAACGCATTTATGACGATGGTATCATCCAACATCACAAAGATATGATGTTGCAAAATAACTGGGAAACACCACAATCATTGGATGCACGTATTGATGGGTTGATGGACGCTGGGCTATCACACGATGATGCAATGCGTTATTTGTTGGCATGGCATGATGCAACCGATCACAATTTCGGTCCTGGATATTTTAATGGTATAGGTATGAGCGATGATGCCCTTGCTGCATTGCGTGGTTCTATCAGTGGAACGAACATAAATTTAACCCCAGAATCAATCAGTGCATTTGAACAATTTAATCCGCATATTTCTGGAACAAATACTGTTGGATATATGGCTGGTGCACCAGTTAATTACGATTTGCCCGCAAATGCAACATACGATTCTAATGGCGTGTTAATTCCAGGACATGATGTTTATTCAACATATGTTGAACATGGAACCCAAGTGTTTTCTGATATTCCAATTATGGCAACCGAGACAAACAGTGTATTTTCACCAAATGAATTAGCGTTCCCTGCCGGCATCGGGGCATTGGGTGTTTATGAACCACGTGTTGTTCCAATGGAATATTTAAGCCGTATGCGTGAACGTGCAAGTGCGCTTGCAGATCGTGACACAAAGATTGCCCCACCATCTAATGATAACAGCGGAAACACACCGGTAACCGACAGACCTGGTGACGACAATCCCGGTGACGATAAGTCTGGTGACGATAAACCGGGTAACGATAATCCCGGTGATGATAGACCTGGTGACGACAAAACGGGCAATGATAATCCTGGTGACGATAGACCAGATACCACAAAGGGCGATATAGATACACCATCATCTGATAAAAAACGTGGATTTTTTGGCACCTGTAAAGATATAACATATAAAATCATGCAGAGTGTCTATCATGGATTACAAAAAACACAACAAGGAGTACATAATATGAAACAACAAAAAATTATAAATCAAAATGAACGTGCGGTTGAACGCGCTAAGGGCATAAAGGCTCTTAAAGAAGAATATGGCGACATGTCCATCGATGAAATCAATGAAATCTCATTGAAAGATGCGGCTGCGCTGGCAAATCAAAACGAACGGTTGAAAAAACGTTTGGGTGAAAAACGTTTGAAATTGGTTGCAGAATTAGATATGGCAGATGTCAAACAAAAGCACGAAATCAAACAACGTTTGGCACAATTGGATGCGTTGGCAAAAGAAGTAGATGCTTTTGATGCAATGGGTGGTAAAGATGGAATGAATGCTCGTATGCAATTGGCGGAAATGGAAAACAAGTTAAAATTGATTGAGGCAAAAGGTGAAATAGATTTGGAAGTTGCACATGCAAAAGGTAACAATAAAGTGGGTGATATCCGTGCAGATGGTCGCACATCTCATTTTAGGAAAGCCGCACAAGCAATATCTGGTTTTGTAAAGGGCTTCGGAGATAAAACAAAAGACGACATTACATCGGCTGACAATGCTGCAAAATTAGCAAAGAGACAGTTGGCAAAAGCGAAAACAGTGGTTGCCAAGAAAGTATGGGAAAATGCAACTAAACGTTTAGCAGAAGTTATGAAGAACCATGAATATACAGAAGAACAAAAAAATGCAATTGCAGAGGCTGTTATTCAAGAAAGCTTGCGTCAAGTAGAAAAAGCCAAATAATAATGCGATAAAAAGCAAAAAAAAGACCCAGAAATGGGCCTTTTTTATTTAACGGGTATGGCGACCGCGTTCGTTTTGTAATTTATATTGAACGATTTTTGACATGTCAACCACAGTACAACTGCCACCTGTAAAGTATTCAAAAGAATCATTATAACCAGATGCAATAACTGGTTGCCCCCTATCATCTGGTGCAAAAACTTTACCGGATTGATCTACAAAACCGCGACCTATAAACACTTTTGTATGTCCAGGGAATCTTACAATGGCCCCTTTGCCAATGTTGGCAAATGCGGCAGGTTCTGGGTTTTCTATGACAGCACCAGCAACGTCACCATATTGACCCTTGAAATATGAAACCAATGAATCCCCATTATAGATTGCATCATTGCGTCCCTGTTTGGTATCAAATACATCAATCTTGCCACGTTTTACTAAACCAGAACGTTTTTGGGCGTCCTGGATAGCTGTTGTAGCGGCTTTGTTGCAGTAATTGTAATCCAACCTATATTTTTTGCCTGGTGTTGTTAAATGGAGATTAACAGAATCAATGCCAAGGGCCATTTCTTTAGCGATTATTTCACCAAAAACTTCGCCAACCTTTTGGTTGGAATAGTTTGTCCAGTTAATAGTAGGGTATGAGTTTGGATCGAAATATGCTCGATTTAATGTTGCAGGATTGAATGTTTCGGCCGTAACACGTTCGCCAGTTGCCGGGTCGACATATTCTACATGAAACTTATTCAAAGCGTTGTCTTCGCGATCTTCAAAACGGTTTTGTTTTGCGTTATTGGTCACCCCCCACGTCAACAAAGCACCAGCTACCAGAGTGTAAAAGTGCGTTGTTATCGGATGAGTTAAAACCCTTTTCACATCTCTTTTAGTTATGTTCATTACTAACTCCTTAATTTTAGTTACATGTATAATATAAACGCAAAAAATAGTTTGTCAATACAAACTTGACAATTTTTATTTTTGGACTATATTTATATGTGTGAAGATGGAGGCAAAATGAAAGATACAAAATTAAGAAACTTTTTACTTGGTTCTATCCTGGTCGGTGGACTTGCCACAGGAGTAGCTGGATGTTCGCAAAAAGGACAAGGAAAAGACGATAACAACACGATCAAAACAGAAGCTGGCTCAGCAAAACCGCAAAAAGATACATACGGCAATGTTGCATTGTTTGAAAATTCACGCAGTGATATCAAATTTGCACTGGCATTTGTTGAAAACTATTACCCATACATATATTGGTGTGGCGAGGCATGGACCACAGGACATGGTCTTACTGTTTTGTATAATTCCAACGGAACGTACAATAAAGTAACAAAAAATACGAAAGTACCAACACTTGAAGAATCAGATGTGTTCAAAGGTCGTTATTTGACATATGAAATATTACCAGATATAAAAAATTGTATCACAGTTCCTATGGATGAAAACACGTTGATTGCGGCATGTGCATTAAGGTATTGCATAGGGGGCGCAAACTTTAAAAAGTCTGCATTTTTGAAACAATTGAATGCAGGAAAAACGGGTGGCGCATTGGCGAAAACTTTGACTGGTTGGCGTCAGCAAGCTGGAGTGCCTAACAGAATGTATTTCTTTGCGGCACTTATGTGTGATGAAATAAAATATGCAGATTTGCTAGATTTGTGCGCAGAGGGTTGTTACAACCTGACCTATAAAGATATGTTTGTATATCGAAATGGGCAACCTAAATGTGACAGAAAAGGTTTTTATGAATGGGATTTTTCAAATATTAAAGAAAACTTGCACAAAGCCAAACAACCAAGAATCGTTAGTTTAAATCTCGGAAAAAAGAAAGGTCATGTCAAAGTTAAGTGTGAACCGGTAAAAGAAATTGTACCAGAATACATTTGGCAAGAAGTGAATGATCTTGCTGCACGTGAAAAACATAAAAACACCAGTAAAACAGTTGGCCTTATTGCGCTGGGGGCATTGGGATACGGTGCTTATCTATATAGACGAAAAAAATACATGTTGCAAAGGTAACGACGATTTGTATTTAATTTATATGCTCTTACCGAGGAAAAGAGAGAAAGTACACATTAAAATTTTGACGAAATTTCTACCACGTTCGAACTTTTTGTGGTATAATTTGCTTAAGTTAACAAGAATATTAGTGCGAGATTGTTATTCCTAGTACATAAAGGAGAATACAAATGCCCCCTAAAGTACAGAAAGGTACGGCCGAAAAAAAACATCAGGAGATCGAGCTTTCGATCATGAACGAAATTCCCGAAGCCGATGCTCCGGAATTGAGTCCGGAAGAGATCTGGTGGAATGCCCTTCAGCAAACGCTGAACAATGCCAAATGCGGGCTTAATCTTAACGAGCCTAAGGATCTGGCAAGACTCTTCATATTCGATGTGAACCGTCTCGGAAGAGACGAATACCAGGCT
>JBKSNB010000104.1:0-1624 GCA_046882025.1 Alphaproteobacteria bacterium
CCAATCATAATTCCCGCAATATCGAAATTCAGAACATTTGCAACCTGGGCATCAGGGTTTAATTCCAATTCTTCGGCCATCATATCGTATTCGCCCGCATCAACAATCGCAAAATCATCAAAATCAAAATCGTCAGCCATCACAACAATCGGCGTGAACAAAATCAATAATAAAAATTTCAGTTTATGTAACATACTATTCCTGTTCCACACTTAGTACTGTAAAATTAAACACAGATGCCGCATCCACACCGCGTTCCAGACGTTCCAATGCCACGGTGTCCTGACGCGTGCCGGGGGTGTATCGAACATCCATATACATGCGTCCCCGCGTGATTGTTGGTGTTTCATACATGTCATTTGCAGTAAACCATGTTTTTAATTCATATTCCACAATTAAATGACCCGTGGCACCCACAGATATATTTTTAACGTCAATTGTGCGCATGACACCCCTGGCACTAAGTTCGCGAATTTTTTCGGATTCGTTTTTTACCCAATAATCAAATGCAGGTTTTGCCGACATTCCCCGTAATACTGTTGAATTTCCACTTGGATAGGTCCCTTTGATACGAGAATCAATTTCTTTCTGGTTTGGAACGACATAAAAATATTCGTTAATATATTTATATATCAACATATTTCGAACCATTTCATCGCCCAAATCTGCAACAGTTTTTGGGTCGTCAACACGTCGTTGCGACAGGGTATTTGGTTGGAAAAAGTATGGTTTTATTTCTGATGAATCTGCCGTATCGTAAACTATGCATACCACCCCAACCATGCCGATTGCAAACGCAATTAAGATTATACCCGATAAAAATGAAAGTAACTTCCTCATTTTTCTAACTTATACGCGTTAAACGATTGAACGTAATACCCCATTGTATTCGGATGCAGTGCAATGTCATACCCAACCGACACATATGCGATAATATTAAATGTTCCAGATATGTTTGAATTTATGCGCGCATAGACCGTCCAATTTCCCCCATTGTCATTCACCACAAAAACCGGTGTTGCCACCCATGATACCATATTCCATCGTTCCCCAGATTTATATCGCATATCATACTGTGGCATCACATTAGTTTGAAATTTTTCAAACATATCGTCCGCCATATCACAGTACAATGCGCACCGCAGATTTAATTTACCACGTTGAACGCAACCAGTCCTGCGGTCACATTTTGACCACATGATTTCGTTTTTCTTATCATCAGGATAAATAGTAAACCAATTATTAGTAAAATCATAAATCAACGATTCTTGTAATGCGCGTGCGCGGGTAACGCTTTTTTGACCATGCTGGTGACTGACAACTATCCATTGTCCCGTAAGGCGATTTATATAAATCAAAAACGGATGAATACTGCGTGATTTTGACGCCCAAACAACCAACCCAGCGGAACACATTATTAAAATAAACACAACCGCCAACGCAATTCCCATAAACCGGGATATCGCCACAGGTTTCCCCGCTGGAAATGCGGGTGTATTAAAATCGTCTGGATATTTTAACACGTTCCCCCCACGTTGCGTGCATAAAACAAACTATGCCTGAAACACCATTATACAGGCGCATGGGCTAAGTTTTAATTCGTTTGTATCATATCCGACACCAA
>JBKSNB010000105.1:0-1782 GCA_046882025.1 Alphaproteobacteria bacterium
GCAGAAACCTGTTGGGGAATTTGCTGATTGCATTGTCTAATAATGTAAAACGCGGATTTGATAGTATAAATATGTTTGAATTGGGGGTTGCGTTTGATGGCGATATGCCGGGTCAGCAACATACTGAATTATGCATAATTCGGACCGGTGCAACATCGCCAAAGCATTGGATGGGTCGCGCCCGCAGTGTTGATGTATTTGATGTTAAGGCAGATTTGGTGTCCCTATTGGGTGCACAAAAATATACAATTGAAACGGCGAACGCACCACGTTGGGCGCATCCATATAAATATGGTCGCATTGTTCAGGGTAAAAAACAAATTGGCGAATTTGGCGAACTGCATCCGTCTGTTGCGCACGCAATGCATTTCAAAATGCCGGTTGTTGTTGGTATAATAAATAATGTTGATAATTTGCCTGCAAATCCAAAATCTAAAAAGATTCCAATGACAGATTTTCAACCAATAACACGTGATTTTGCGTTTATAACTGATACGGATTTTGCAGCGGATAAAATAATTGCTGCGGCGTTAAGCGCGGATTCGCGAATCTCTGATGCGATTATTTTTGATGCGTTTGATATGGGTGGTGGCAAAAAATCAATTGCGTTTACAATTACGATTTACCCAACTGAAAATATGTCAGATACTGAATTATTGAAAATTCAAGAATCTGTAATTTCAAATGTTGAAAAAAAGTGTCCCGCAAAAATCAGGGATAAATAAAAAAATAGCCGGCGTTATGCCGGTTGTTTTTTGTCCTTGGCGTTGCACCAATTATAAACTGGGCATTTTTCGCACTTTGGGTGCCGTGCTGTGCATGTATAACGGCCATGCAAAACCATAACATGATTTACCATTTCATGATATTTTTGCGGAATGTTTTTAAGCAGTTTTTCTTCCACCCGTTCCGGCGTATTATCAGAATCATCTGCCCAACCAAAACGGTGCGACAGGCGGAAAACATGCGTATCCACACCGATATTGGACGCGCCCCACAAAACATTTGAAACAACATTTGCGGTCTTTTGCCCTATCCCGGGCAGTTTCATCAATTCGTCGCGCTTGTGATATTTTGTTGGAAATTTCCAGTTTTTGTCACTGCATGCCCCGATTAATTTTTCAGACAACGCGATAATATTTTTTGCCTTGTTGTTAAAAAACGAAATAACACAAATATGCTTTTTTAATTCGTCTAGCCCCAGTGCCAACATTTCCTCTGGCGTGTCGGCAATTGCAAACAGTTTTGGTGTGACTTCATTTACCTTTTTATCTGTCGCCTGGGCAGACAGAATTACCGCCACCGCAAATGTAAATTCGTCTGTATAATACAATTCTGACCGAATATCCATATTCAGTGTTTTTGGAACTTCACTAAAATAGATATCCGGTGTCAGTTTTGTTTTCATTTTATTTTTCAATATCAATTACGAATTTGTTGCCTTCTATGTTGGTTTCAAATTGTGTGGCGTTCCCCGCATTTATTTCCAACACCAACGCATCAGACATAATGCGTCCCTGGTGTGCAATAATTGCATTTGCCAATTCGCCGGATGCCGAATACGTTAATTTGATACGGTCAGAAACATCCAGGTTTGCGGCCTTGCGCGAATCTTGAATAAAGCGCAAGGCGTCATTTGCCAAACCTTCAAGTATCAAATCCTGGGTTATATTTGTATCCAACACAACGACGGCGGTGCTGTCTGGTAATGCCGCACCAGTGATACCATCTTTGATGGTTAATCTTTGTTCAAATTCGTCGCGTTCCAGTTCGTGTTCACCA
>JBKSNB010000106.1:0-6429 GCA_046882025.1 Alphaproteobacteria bacterium
GAACCGCTTTGTATCGGCATATTCAGAAATGGTAATAATTTTGGCTCTGACTTAAACATATCAATCAGGTCATCTGTCATTTCGGTTGGGTAACTGGATGTAAAACGTATACGCATGATTTCTGGGATTTTTGCGGCCTCACGTATTAAATCAGATAAACGATATGTTTTGCCGTTTTTATCTGTATATTTATATCCATTTACATTTTGCCCCAAGAAACAAATTTCAATTGCACCGGTTTTTGCCGCATGAATTGTGTCCTGAATAACGTTATTAAAACTGCGTGATAATTCGCGACCACGTGTGTACGGAACAATGCAATACGTGCAACAGTGATTACAACCTTCTTGGATTGGAATGTACGATATCAGTGGTGATTTTTCCATCTGGGGCAGGGCATCGAATTTTTCAAGCCCACCAAGATCAATGTTAAACAAACGTGTTTCTGGGTCTGATAAAATTTGGGGTAATTTATGATAACTTTGCGGCCCCAGAACAAAGTTTAAGTCGGGTATTCGGTTAAAGGCATCGGCCCCAGATTCGCGTGCAACACACCCAACAATACCAAACAGTGCAGATGGCTTTTTTATTTTCCGAATACGCCCCAGTGCAGAATAAACTTTATTTGTTGCCTTTTCGCGTACCGCACACGTGTTCAGTATAATTATGTCTGCATCAGAAATTTTATCGGTTTGGGTCAGACCATAATGCGTCATCGCGGCGGCAATGCGCCAGCCGTCATAAACATTCATTTGGCAACCAAATGTTTGAATAAAAAATTTCTGTGGTTTAAACATTTGTCTTTATCGTGTTTTGCTTTTTAAAATCGATCTGATGCAATGAGTTTTAGCAAATTTAATTTGGTTTTTTGATGTTGCCGGTTGGTTTGTTGGGGCTGAATATACATGATTGTCGGATTCTTTAACTTCAACCATTCCATATTCTACACCGGTTATGTGATCATCTTTGATAATTGTCAGTATTTTCATGTTCTATCCTTTTTATGCTAATTTTTTTCTGATTATTTCGTTTACAACGGCTGGGTTTGCTTTACCACCAGTCGCCTTCATTACGTTGCCCACAAAGAACCCAAGTAATCCAACCTTGCCAGATTTGTATTGTTCAACCTGCGGACCATTTGCGGCAATCACGGCGTCGACCGCCGATTCGATTGCGCCAGTGTCGGTAATTTGTTTCATACCAAATTTGTCGGCAATTTCCTGTGGCGTGCCCGATTCACCGTCAAGCATTTTGATAAATATTTCCTTGGCCTGTTTTCCATTAATTTGGTTTTCAGAAATCATATCAACCAACATTGCCAAATCGGATGGTGTGATTATACGTGGTTCGCCATCAGCCGCGATTGTTTTTTCATTCGTTACGTCCCAATTTTCAGGATGGGCGAACAATTCGCTTATCATCCAGTTTGCAATTGATTTTGCGCGTTGCTTCTTATCGCCAACGGCTGTGTCAAACCAATGTGAAATATCGGTCGTTTCGGTCAAACGTGCCGCATCATATTCAGCAAGACCAAGATCATTTATATAACGCGCACGTGTCGCAGACGGTAATTCGGGCATTGTTTTGCGAATACGCTCAATTGTTTCGTCATCAATATATAATGGTAATAAATCAGGGTCTGGGAAATAACGATAATCCAACGCATCTTCCTTGGAACGCAGGACAGATGTTGTTCCATCGCCCTGGGAATAGCGCATTGTGTCCTGGGATACAGTACCACCGTTTTCATATATTTCTATCTGACGGCGTGCTTCATATTCAATGGCATTTTTAATAAATTTAAATGACACCATGTTTTTTGTTTCTGTGCGTGTACGGAATTTTGTGTCACCAACTGGGCGAACCGAAACGTTTACGTCGGCACGCATGGAACCTTCTTCCATGTTGGCCTTGGATACACCCAGGGCACGTGCAATTTCACGAATTTCGCGCAGGTACCGTTCGGCTTCGTCAGGGGATGTTATATACGAATTGTTTTCTGGATTTTTTGTGTCCAAGAATGTTACGATTTCCAGCAGGGCAACACCCGTTCTGTTGTAATCGGCAAATGATTTTGTTGGGTGCATATCGTGCTTTAATTTCCCGGCATCTTGTTCCAAGTGGGCGCGTTCAATAAATATCTTTTTTTGTTTTCCATCATCACCCATAATTTCAATCCAACCACGGCCAACCACCGGTGGTTCATTTGCGGGTTGTGATATCTGATACCCCTGGGGCAGGTCAGGGTAGAAATATTGTTTACGGGCAAACATACTCTTGTGTGAAATTTCTGCATTAATCCCCAGACCGAACTTAATTGCCTGTTCAACACAGTATTCATTTAATACAGGTAACATACCCGGCATCGCAACGTCAACCATTGAAACCTGAGTATTAGGGGCAATCGTTGGGTTGTAATTCGCGGATGCACCGCTGAAAATTTTAGAATTTGATAGAACCTCTATATGTGTTTCAAGACCGATAACCAATTCCCAATCACATGTTTTTCCCTTAATCGTATACATTTCTTTGCCCTTTGTTTTATTTTTCCTTGCTTTTTTATTTTTTATACCTTATTATGCGTCCCGTTGGCTAGGTAGCTCAGTTGGTAGAGCAAGGGACTGAAAATCCCTGTGTCAGTGGTTCGATTCCTCTCCTAGCCACCATTTTTTTTACCATAACCATTTCACTTTTTTATTTCCCCATAATTTTTGTTGGACGGTTATCAATGTTTGCAAATTGTTCGATATGTTTTGCCAGTTGCAGTGCGCGCATATCATCAAATCTGCGCCCAACAACCTGAATTCCCAGTGGCAGACCATTTGATGCAATTCCCGCAGGAACACTGACCGCCGGAATTCCAGCCAGGTTCATCGCAACCGTAAATAAATCGAGTGCATAATATTCCAACGGTGTTAAATCAGAATCCAGTGGCATTGCCGTTCCGGCACCCGCTGGGCATAAAATCAAATCACATTGTTCAAATGCAGATTTGAAACTATCTGCAATCATGCGGCGAACACGTGCCGCCTGCATGAAATATACTTCGTATGATTCACTGGACAGAACCGCAGTGCCAATTATCATACGGCGTTGCACTTCGTCACCGAAACCAGCGGCGCGTGTTTTCTTGTACGTGTCCAACAGGTCACTTCCTTCAACGCGCAGACCGTAACGCATACCGTCGTATCGTGCCAGGTTTGATGATGCCTCAGCCGGGGCAATAATGTAATATGCCGCCAATGCATCCAGAATGTTTGGTATAGATACTTCAACAATTTCTGCACCTGCGGATTTCAAATCAGAAATGCGTGATTCAAATATTTGTTTCATATCATCAGAAATTTTAACATTTGCGAATTCTTTGATAATGCCAACCTTTAATTTTTTACCGTCACCCAAAATAGGTTTCAAATTTCCGTCTGATTCAAAATGTGCGTTTGGTGCGCTGGTTGAATCCTTAGGGTCATGACCGGCCATCGCGGTTAGCATTAATGCGGCATCATCAACAGTGCGGGCAATTGGCCCTGGGGTGTCCAGTGATGATGCAAATGCAACGCATCCCCAACGTGAACATAAACCGTATGTTGGTTTTACACCAACCAGACCGGTTATAGATGCCGGAAAACGAATCGAACCACCGGTGTCGGTTCCCGTTGCGGCAATAGCAAGTCCCCCCGCCACCGCAGATGTTGAACCACCCGATGAACCGCCCGCGGTTAAACGTTTTTCGATTTGCCATGGGTTTACAGGTGCACCAAAATATGATGTTTTTGAAAAAGTACCCATCGCGAATTCATCCAGATTCGCCTTGCCAAGCAGGACCGTTCCAGCATCAATAAATTTTTGTGATACGGTTGATTCGTATTCAGGAACAAAGTTTTCCAACATATGTGATGCCGCCGTTGTGCGAATACCACGTGTTGCAAATAAATCTTTCATCGCAATTGGCATACCATCCAACAATTTGGCGGTGCCGTTTGCATAACGTTCGTCAGATGCCGCCGCATCAGATAATGCGCGTTCAGGTGTCGTTGTGATATAGCAATTCAAATCAGTGCCGTATTTTTCAATGCGTTCTAAATACGCCTTGGTTAATTCGGTTGCAGATATTTCACGACTTTTTAATTTTTCTAATGCTTCGGTTATTGTCAGGTCTATCATTTTTATCTACCGTTGTTTTGTTGTTTATATTTTTCTGCAAAAAATTTTAATCCAAATAAACGCTTCATACATTCGTCTGAGCATTTGCCAGATTGAATGTTTTCAAGACAGCTTCGTCCGTATTCATCTGTAATAACTGCAAAGCCGCATTTTTTTGGTTCTATATGAAAATCAATATCAAGAGATACATCGTGAACCGACTTCTTATGTTTTTCAGGATTTTTTAAATAAGGATTAGGATGCCAATTAGATATCTCTATACTTGTATTTTTATTATATTTTGCCTTTATATGTGTTATACAAGAATCACCTGGTATATCAACATTTGCAAGTTCTTCTATATATTTCAATGCGTATTGTTCAGATGATGCTCCGGAATACAACATCCTGGGATGCCAAAATCTTGCAGCATTGCCATTTATAGTAATATGAGTGTTCTTTTTCATCTTTATCTGTTTGCCTTTAATTTAATCGCCATCCATTACTTTTGGAACAGCAAAATATCCGCGTGACACACCCGCTGTATCAGGGTCGTTTTTCAAAATTTCGCTACGTATATTACCGTCGGTCACAATGTCTGCGCGTTTTGGTAATTCGTGTTCAGCCGGATTTAACATGGGTTCAACCCCGGTTGTGTCGATTTTTTGTAATTTATTTAACCATTCAATCACAGAATCTATATTCATCTGTTCCAGTTTTTCATCCGATATATCAATGTGAATAAGGTCTGCAAATTTGTGTAATTGTTGCTTGCTAAATGCCATTTTCAATCCTATTATTTAAAAGTAAAGGAATTATACAATGATTTTGCCAGATTTCAAGGATTTTCCACATTCAGGACGCATAATCGGCATAGATTGGGGGGCGCGTCGTGTTGGGGTTGCGGTATCAGATGATGCGCGTCAAATGGTATTTGTCAGACCGGTTGTTGACGGTACAAAATCTGTTGAGGTGGTGGCACAAATTATTCGTGATGATAAAATTTCTGGGGTTGTTGTTGGATTGCCACTGCGTTCAGATGGAGCGGAATCTGAAACCACGCGTCAGGTTAGGGCATTTGCAGATAATTTATCTAAAATTACAGATGTACCAATTGCGTTTATTGATGAAACGCTTTCGTCACATTTTGCCCAGGAATCTATGGGTCGGGTGCGCGTTCGTGATATCAAGAAAAAACTTGATTCCGAATCGGCGCGTCTTATTCTGGAAAATGCGCTTGCGTTGATTGCCAGACAATAAATTATTTTATTTTTGTTTTATCAGGAATCGTTCCGTCTGCGGATAGTAATACCGCAATCCAACGCGTTGAATCAAATTGCGCAAATGTGACATACAGGGCGACCAGTATTGGCACACTGAAAAACATACCCGCAATTCCCCAGATTAATCCCCAGAATACCAAGTTTAATAATATTGCGAGTGTTGATATATTAAGTGCTTTGCCGGTTAATTTAGGATCAAGGATATTTCCCCATAAAATCTGAATGCCGATTAATCCCAGGGCAGTTAATATTGCCATATCAAATCCGTTGCCTGAAATTAATGCAAATAATATTGGCAGACCGCATGCAACAATGGAACCAATTGTTGGAATGTAATTTAGCAAGAACAGTAAAAATGCCCAAACACCCGCAAATTCCAATCCAATTGCGCGTAACCATACATATCCACAAATGCCGGTCGCCAATGAAATAATGGTTTTCATAAATAAATATTTTTTCATGTTTTTATCTATGCTGGACAATATGAAACGCATCTTTTTTGATCTGCTGTTGTCCTTGAACAAGTTGGATAATTTATTATCAAATGTTCCTTGTTCAATAAACAAAAATAACATGTAAATTAAAATCATTCCGATTGATGCCGCCAATCCTGCGACTGATGAACCAATTGCACCGGCGATTTGTGTTATGTTTGGCAACATATTAGAATCGAAATTGAATCCGATTGAATCAGATAAAAACGTGCCGAACAAACTTAATTTGTGTTGCAATTCAGGCAGCATTTCTATTAGTTGTGAAAACATGGGTTTTATCTGGGTCGCGATTAGTCCGATTAATAATCCCATTGTCGCTAAGGATAAAAATATAGCCAAGAAATTAAAGAAACAATACTGCGTGCAGTGCGCACAATCATTTTTGTCCCTGTATGGCAGTGCGTGGCGATAGTATGTTGCAATTGCGTTTATTAAATACCACAAAAATACAGCAACAAAGAATGGTATTAAAATCGGCCGTCCAATCCACAGTACTAATATGCTGGTCA
>JBKSNB010000107.1:0-4666 GCA_046882025.1 Alphaproteobacteria bacterium
CAGAACTGGTTAAAGAATCGAAACTGTCCGATGCCGCACAACCAATAGACAGTATGGACGAACGGACAAGTATGGAAGAGGCATTTCAAGTCGCTGAGGATGTTTTGGATGGAAAAATAGATGAAATTCCTGCTAAATATCGTCCCCAACCAGATTGTGATTAACCTAACCTATGGGGTGTATGGTATGTATTATGCCTACCATATACCCCTATAATAGAACCATACAATATACCCCATTATATAATCTATTACTTAACCCATCCCCCCCCCATACACACTCTCTCATACGTGCATACCTATCCAATAATCTAGGACAGATATCTAAAAATTGTTTTTTGCAAAAAATTATGCTAAACTGATGGTTGAATCCAATGGGAATTGGGTTCAGGGATAGCGAAACATCCCAAGAGTATGCGGTGCGAATTGCATCGTAATCCGATATTTCGGTGCTTTCCGCATCGTTGTATCCCTGGTTCTATATGGGCCAGGGTGTCGCACATACTCGCGGCGTTTCGCCCCTGGCCCGTCAAATGATTTTCCCGTTGGCGGGTAATTTTTTTACAAAACGGGGTGGAAATGAAATCGTTGATAGAAGCATTGCCAGATGTCGTAAAGCAAGGCAAACGTGAAGTTGAGCAAATTTTAACGCGTGCGGAATCAGACAATAAACTAATTTTACAAACTAACGAATATGTTTTGCCGTCACGTGACGAATCTGGATTGTTCCGTGGAACCATTCGGGCGTGTTGTCCCCCCGATAATACCAGCGCAGAACATTGTGAAAACGACGGTTGGTTCAACCGATTGATCCAGGGGGATAACCTGTTTGCTATGCAGGCATTATTAAATGGTGACCCAGATACAGGATTGCCATCAATGCGTGGTAAAATTGACCTAATCTATATTGACCCCCCGTTTGACAGTAAGGCAGATTACAGAACGAAAATAACCCTGCCGAATGGGGATGTAGAACAAAAACCAACCGTATTGGAACAATTTGCGTATTCAGACACATGGGCAGATGGCACTATAAGTTATTTAAAAATGTTGTATCCACGTTTATGTTTAATGAAAGAATTACTATCTGACCAGGGTTCTATTTATGTTCATTGTGATTGGCACGCAGGGCACTATTTGAAAGTGATTTTAGATGAAATATTTGGTAAACCGAATTTACAGAATGAGATTATTTGGAACTATGTGAGTGGTGGTATATCGCAGAACTCTTTTGCAAAAAAACACGATACGATTTATTGTTATGTGAAAAATCCCGATAACAAGATATTCAACATTCAAAAAGAACGTGATGAAGAAAAAATATCAAAAATAGCCCCAGAAAAAATAATGCACGATGAAAAAGGCGAATTCGTGTGGTATATTAGACCAGGAACAAATCCAAAAGTTCCAAATGGGGTAAAATCTTATTTAGATAAATTTATGCAAGATGTATGGGATATACCTATCGTGAACCCGCAAGCAAAGGAACGTGTTGACTATGCCACACAAAAACCAGAAGTGTTGCTGGAACGTATAATTAAGGCATCATCAAATGAACATTCAATTGTTGCTGATTTCTTCGGTGGTTCGGGCACGACTGCTGCGGTTGCTGAAAAATTAGGCCGCCGTTGGATTACTTCCGATTTAGGTAAACCATCAACAATGATTATGCGTAAACGGCTGATAGATATTCCAGATTGCAAACCATTCCTTTATCATTCAATCGGCGATTATTCACGTGAGGCGTTTTTATCGGATAAACAATATAAACGTGTGTCCGATTTGGCACGTGTTGTTATGGGTTTGTTCGGTGCTTTGCAATTTGATGTTGATGATGCCCCAGCAAACCTGGGACACCTGCGTAATTCCAGCACATTGGTATATGTAGATAGCCCGAATAAGGTAACCAATGTAAACACAATTAAAAAAGCGTTGGAATTGCGTGAAACCTATATGGGGGGATGGAACAAGGTTATTGTATTGGGGTGGAACTTTGCATTTGATATTGGTGAAACTATGCAATCATTAAATAAATCAGAATGTGAGGTTTTGGTTATTCCACCTGATTTATTGGATATGTTACGCAAGAAAGATTATAAAGATTTGGTTGATAGTGGCAAAATACGCTTTTCTTCGTTGCAATACCTAACCATTAAACAACCAAAAGTTACCCCATCAAATGAAGATGGCAAAGTCAAGATAACCGTTGAATTGGATAACTATGTGTTGTTGTCGCCTGATAATTTACCATTGGACGACGATTCTAAGAAAAAAGTTCAACAGGTTATGGCTGATAGTCCATTGGATTTAATTGAATATTGGTCGGTTGACCCAGATTATGACGGGCACACTTTCCGCAGTGTATGGCAAGATTATCGTGAAAACACCGCCAATGATGGGGATGCACTGCGGGTCGTTCACAATGCTGAAATTATAACCCCAGCGCACAGTGGAAAGCGTAAGGTCTGTGTAAAAGCGGTTGATGTATTCGGGTTTGAATCAATGGTTGTAGAGGAGGTGTAACGATGACAAAAAGGCAAATTTTTTGGGCTGCTTTAGTTGAAAACAAATACGATAAAACAGACACTTATGTTTTGGGGCTGTATAAGAGTAAAAAGATGGCAAATATGATATGTTCTGTATGGAAGGATAGTTATGATACAAACAAACACAAAGAGGAGTTACGCTATTCGACTTGCCGAGTAGAAAAACGCACTTTTTTAGGCAAAGAGCAGGAGGAAAAATAATGTCAGCACCAACAAATTCTGGAACACGTGATATACCATTAAAATTTGCCAAAGGGTTAACTGATTTTGTAAATGCCGAATGGGCGTCGGGTAAATTCTTAGATAAGGTTTCCCCGATAACGGCAGACCTATTACGATATTGGTTTGACCAACCATTTTGTGATATACGCAGCCGTAATTTTCACGACGGACAACGTCAGGCGATATTAAATACAATATATGTTCACGAAGTTTTAAAATCTAAATCTGTTTTTGACACGTATACACATTTATCAGAAGCCACAGGAACGTCTTATGCGGATTCTGGCTTTACACAGGTTATAACAGGAAAGGAATATAGTAGTTATCCAAAATATTGCGTAAAGATGGCGACGGGAACGGGCAAAACTTGGGTATTAAATGCGTTATTAATCTGGCAATATCTTAATGCCAAATATCAAACAAACAATGAAACAACATACACTAAAAATTTCTTGTTAGTTGCCCCTGGATTGATAGTATATGAACGTTTGTTGGACGCTTTCCGTGGTAAAGAAATTAAACCTGGGGAACGTGATTTTAATACGTCTGATTTAAAAAGTAATGAAGAGTTATTTATTCCAGAAAAATACCGTCAGGATGTGTTTTCTTTCGTTCAAAATTCTGTGGCTGATAAAACCGAAATTGGACATAAAACGACTGGCGATGGAATAATTGCAATAACCAATTGGCACGTGTTGGCCGAAGATGAACCAGAGGAAGAACCTGATGTTCAAACTGTTGGTGTGGATTTTGCTGAAACAAAGCAAATTGCATCTGATATATTACCTGTGGCACCTGGGGTTGCTGCTGGTAATGCGTTGGACGCTTTGGATGCAAAATATTTACGTGGTGGTATTTTGGAATATCTGGCGAATTTACCAAACCTGTGTGTGTTTAATGATGAAGCCCATCATATTCATATAAACAAGACCAATGGCGTTGTCACAGCGGTTGTGTGGCAAAAAGCATTAAATACGATTGCCGAACCAAAGGGAAATAAATTTACCCAAATTGACTTTTCTGCGACCCCTTATAGTGTGACTGGTGGCGGTAAGAACAGAACTAAAAACTTTTTTCCGCATATTGTAACCAATTTTGAATTGGCAACAGCAATGAAAGCAGGTTTTGTTAAAACCTTTATTTTGGATAAGCGCAAAGAACTGGGGGCTTTGTCAAACGCTGAAATAGAATTTAAAGCATTGCGTGATGATAATAAAAAATGTATAGGGCTATCAGAGGGACAACGGTTAATGTTGCGTGCAGGGTTGTCACGTTTGAATATCCTGTGTGAAGATTTTAAGCAAATAAGCACTAAAAAATCACCAAAGATGCTGGTTGTTTGCGAAGATACAGACGTGTCGCCGTTTGTTGTGGACTTTTTGCGTTCCGAGGGTTTGGCAGAAGATGATATTATGCGTATTGATTCTAACAAAAAAGGTGAAATTCCAGCAGAAGAATGGGAACAGACCAAGCAACAGTTATTCAATATGGATAAGTCGGATAAACCCAAGGTTGTTGTCAGTGTTATGATGTTGCGTGAGGGGTTTGACGTAAATAGTATATGCGTTATTGTTCCTCTGCGTTCGTCTGAGGCGCCTATTTTATTGGAACAGGTGTTGGGTCGTGGTTTGCGTTTAATGTGGCGTGAACCAGAATTCCAAGACAGCAAAGCCGAAAATAGACACAATATATACGATTTAAAACAGAAACCAGTTAATTATTTAGATACTTTGTTTGTTGTGGAACATCCTGCCTTTGAAAAGTTCTATGATGACCTGGATAAGAGTTTGTTAGTTGAAGAATCAAATACCAGACCTGGTGGTTCAAAAAAATCCTTAGGTGATATGACAGCGGTAGGGTTAAAACCTAATTATCAAGATTTGGATTTATTCTGGCCAC
>JBKSNB010000108.1:0-11361 GCA_046882025.1 Alphaproteobacteria bacterium
TCCACAGGGCAAGCCCTGCTTCACTCGTTCGACTTGCATGCCTAAGACCTGCCGCCAGCGTTCGTTCTGAGCCAGGATCAAACTCTCAAGTTCTAAAAAACTTGTGGTTTAAGTCCTGTGCATATTAAACAAAGCTGACTAATAATCAGTTCGTCTTTACATATATATATTTATTCGCAAGACAAGTTTTTAACGAGGTTTAATATGTAAACCTACTACCTGTCTAGGATATGCACATTTGACTTTGTCAAAGTTTGGATAATACCAAATTCAACTGTCTGCACATCCCTTCTTGAATTTTTTGATGAGCTGCTTTTATTAACAATGTTGCGTAATTTACAGAACCCTTTTTCTTTGGCCGTTCCGTAAACCGCTGAATTTCAGGGGTTGAGAGAGATATTTATTTCGTTTCCCAACTTGAAAGCGCACCCATTATTTGTCCCAAATGCAAAAAAGTCAAGCGTTTTTTACAAAATAATCATAAAAAAATTCGCAATTCGCAAAAAAGCGCAGATTTCCGCCATTTTTATTTTTATATTTTTTTATTATATTGGTTATCAAAGCCAAAAAAATGATTCGGATTGTGTGTTTTTTGCGATTCGTCCGTCCAGAAAAAAGTCCGATTCGGGCAATTTTTTTTAATAACGATGCAAAATTTGTGTTTTATAGACATCCTTTTTGTGATATAATTCAGTTGCTATGAAGAATAAAATTTTTATTTTGTCCGCACTGATTGGTTTGTGTGGAACTGCGCCCGCGGTTGCGTCTGAATGTATTGGCGACGACTGCGACATTGGACCAATATACACAACGGCTGAGATTGATGGTTTTGAATTCGAGGTTCCGGCGAACGACGTTCGTTATCGCGAATTACAACGCGGTGAACCGACGTACAGTGCAAAACTGTTAACGATAAAACCCGTTACGGTTGATAATCGTGCCAAACTATGGGATGGAACACACGGTGAATTTAAGCCAGGAAACTATACAAAAACGGTCAGTTGGCGTGATGGCGCACCATTGTGGGACGATTCGATATCTAACTATAAAAAAACAGATTTTAGCGATTGGTTCTTGGAACCGTTGGACGAATATTATATTTCTGACGACAACACACTGATTGATATATACAGAAAGAATATGGCGGATGCCGCCGAAACGCGTGCACGAATCGATGAAATTTTGGCGCCTAAGAAGCCATCTGACAATATATGGGTGACAAGTGGCGATTATTCCGCCCAGGATATGTCGGGTGTTATATCAGAAACATTTGGTCGCAGTGACGGTTGCCCATTTGATACAGATTCAGATTGTGAAATATGGCGCAAAAAACCAATGTACAGTGAATCTGTTGCACCACATAGTCCAAAAATTGCAAACGAAAAAATAGATGCCTTTATTGATGCCATCGGTTGTGATGCCGAAATATCGGCAAACGATGATGTTGCACAGCCATTATTGGCGCGATACAAGATGTTAATGCAATCTGCGAACGCGTGTTGCACTGACGGATTTGTATATAAATTAAAATCAGCAGGGGCGGCGGATGACCTGGTCTATAAATTTATGGCAGATGACGCAAACTTTTATGGTTTTGGCGCGCGTTGCCTGATGATGACAGACAAGGAACTGGATGAACGCTATCCCAATATGTCAACGGCAGTTGTTGCGGCGGATGTCCGTAACGGATGCCTGTGTCGTGGTCGTCAATGGTTTAAGGCAATGCTGGCCCCATTTGTTACCGCGTATAACGCATCAAGTGAGTTCAGAAATGCCAAGTTCTATTATACATATACAGATGGTCTGCAACGCGAAATAACAGTATCTGTAAATAACGATGTTCAAAATGTGTTAAAGCAGTTAGAAATGTGTCCATAACAAAACACCGCCACAATGGCGGTTGTTTTTTTGTGTTTATACTATTCTTTGTCATTGCGAGGGAGGGGACACGACCGTGGCAATCCAGTTATAATAATATAAATTTGTCATTCCGATGAATATCAGAATACTGGATTGCTTCGCTTTCGCTCGCAATGACAAAGAGTGACAAAAGGCAAACAAAAAACGCACCGATGGTGCGTTTTTTTAAGGGGACAATCAAATCCACACGACAGAGATATTATTCCAATTCTGTACTGATTATATCGCCATATGAACCGATTTCATCAGAACCGATATAACATTTAATCTTGTCACCAATGTTTTCCATCCATTCCGCAGCGGCCGCATCCTTTGCATTCGCGTTATTGGTTTCTTGGATTGCCTTGACAGTTGTAAATGTCAGACCACCTGCAAGTACACTGCCAATGCCAGCACCAGCCCAATTAAGACCACCTTTGATTTCTTTTTCCGGTTGTGCAACCTTACAATCTATGGCATTTACAGCCGCAAGCAAACTATCCGTGTCATCCAAGCAATCATTATCTCCTTCGGATACTTCAGAATTTGCTGTCACAGTAGCCATATTTACCTCTACTATTTTCTTTGCGTCAACACCGGCATCTCTGGCAGCACCAATAAAGTCCGATTTCAAACTGTTCACATACGCAACAGCAGTGTTTGAGCCGTTCTCATCCTTACATGTATTAAGCCCTATAGTACTCAACAAATTGTTTTTTGCAGTGTTACACTTGGCGACCGCAGCATTTTCCTTTGAATTGTTGTTTATCAACCCTGTGATGCCACCATCTTTCTGCAATTTGTTCGCAATCGCAAATCCGCCGGCACCACCACCCAATGCACCGAGTGCAGTCAACATACCCGTTGTCCAATCCTGCGAAACCTGGGTTCCTTCGGATATTGCATTTGCACGGACCTTGTTCGTGATGTTGTCCAAATCGCTCTGCTTAATCCATGAACCGCACGTAAATGCGTCACCCGCAGCAAAATATGCCGTTGACCAGCTTGATCCCTTGGATATTGCATCCTGGATATATTTATCATCAGATTGCAATGTAACCTTGATACGACAGAAAGAGCCGTACAAATCATTACTCGCCACGAATTGATTCGTCTTTAAGCCCTGGGTTGCATAACTGGATGGAACCTTATTCGATTTCAGTTTCACCCACATATATGTTGAACCTGTATCCGATGCACCCATAATACCGCCCGTATTTCCAGACATACACATATTCTGCTGTTTGGTCAATTTTGCGTTATATTTCGCCTGGGCTTCTTTTTCAATATCATACAACAATTCTGTGAACAAAGATTCTGCCCCCTTGGATTCATTGTATGTTGTGCGCGATATTTTTTGTGGTTGATCAAACAAGCAACCTTCGTCATCAACAGTATCACACGCATCCGCGCCCTTAGCCGCGCAGACATCATTAGTAATTGATGTGCATCCCGTCACCACATATGTATCGCTTGTATTAACCGCCATCGCAGATGCATTTCCAGATGACAACCAATTACCACCAACATTAGTACCTGTATTCCATGAATTCTTGGCATCCTGGTTTGCAAAATCCTGGGTTGCGATTGCCAAATGTTCTGTGCAAGACGCAGAATTTTTAACCGTATCCAAACACAATCCCAAAACAACCGTGTAATCTAAGACACCGCCAACCTTGTTCATGCTCATATCATAAAGCGTTTCACCACTGTTGGTCAAAGTAGAATAGATATCTGTTCTGTTGCGGTAGCAGTTAACATAGTCCGTTCCACACAATGATTTTACGCATGATGTTGCAACCGATTGACATTGCTTTTTCTTGGCCGCAATCGCCGCATCATTATAAGATGTCGCCAACAGGGAATTTAATTCCGCAACCGCACCAATTGGATCAGCAGATTCGTCATTTGGGAACAAATATGCAAACGCGCCGTTTTCAGTATAGTTGTATGAATAACCGCCGTCCGTCACAGATGCAAACGCATATTTACAATACGGATCATTATTTACAACCGCCGCACACCCCGTTGCGATTGTGTCATAAGGTTTATATGTTGCATTATTCAAATTGATTGATTTTGTGCCCGATGCACCTAAAACCTGGGTATAACATGCCGCGCCGATGCCACCGCCACATGTACGCATTGCACAGTTTTTAATTGTATCCTTGCACGCATCCTTGGCCTTGGTATCAAATTTTGTGACCATATCATTCAATTTAGAATTGATATAGGTTTTACGATTACTATACGCCTCGCTAAATACTTCTTCCTGTTCATCAACGTCCGCCAATGCCTTTTTAGACGGCGTCTTTTCCATAAACGTCATATAGCAATATTTATTTGAACCAATTGTATCCATACATGCCGTTTTGAAATATTTTTTAACGTTGGCGCTGGTACTCTTGGTACCGACCATTGCCCCAGACGCATCATAAACATATTCCAACGAATTAGACGCAGTTGCCAAATCAGTATCAGCACCCGCACCAATCAAATCAGCGTTTGATATAACGGATAAATCAGTCCCCTCAACACAACGATATGGGTTTGCATTACATGCCGACAGGAAGCAATTATCAATAACCTTGTAACAGGTATTCACCGCGTTCGCCGCCGCCAAATCAGCCCCATCAGTAACCCACTGTGCCACAGTCCCAGTTCCATACGACCCAACCGGACGTGTGGTTGCATTTTTACCAAATAATTCCGCAACAGACGCCGCATCGCAACGCGCCAATGTGCCATCACAATATACAGCCTGCTTTTTAAATGAATTTGCATCTGTGCACAATTCAAAATCTTCACCACAGACCGTATCCTTGTTCAAACACGCCTTGTACTTTTTAACACACGTTCCCTTGTCCTTGAAAGAATTGGAAATTTTCGCACCGATTATCATTTGACCCAAAACACTGCCATCAGTTGGGTATGTGTATTTTGTTACTTCGCCTGCGTTATTCTTGGTCGAAACATTTGATAATGCATCAATACTGGATGTGCCGAACAAACTGGAAATGCCGGCAGATTGACATTGATATAACGTGCTGAAACACAATGGCATTTTTCCATGGAATAAAACGTTAGTTGTGCATTCTTCCATATCAAGACCACATACATCTTCTGACTTTAAACAGGAAGTATACGCATCGATACATTCCGCATTTGCAAGCAATGATGACGTCGTCGTTGACGTTGTCGTTGACGCAGATGTTGATACCGAATGCGTGCTGAGTGTTGGCATACGCGTCACCCCACTGGGCACAACACTAACACGTGCCGGCGCGCCGAATGCCCCCGGAACCACACAAAAAACCGCCAATAAACTAACTGTATTTTTTAGAAAAGCCATCTCTTTCCCCTTATCTGTTTTAATTTATTATATCACAAACTGAAATTTACACAACACAAAAAGTGGAAACAAATACACAAAAAAACAAAATTTAATCGCAATCTAAAATATATTTCAATTCTTGCATATCAGATGGCAGGTGCGCCTTGAAACGCATCGCCTCACCCGTCACAGGATGCGCGAATTCCAACACTTCAGCATGCAACATCTGACCATCGTGCGTTTTTAAGAAATCCAACAAATCCGGATTCTTGACAGTCCCCAGGCGCGACACCCCACGACCATAAACCCCATCACACAAAATCGGAAAACCATGCGCCGACAAATGAACACGAATTTGATGCGTGCGACCCGTCAACAAGTTACACCTGAATTCAGTGATACCAGCACGCGACCAAGAATCAATAACTGACACCTCTGTCGTGGCGGGTTTACCGCCCGCCTTGACCATTGTCATTTTTTGACGGTTGCGCGATGAACGTGCAATATTTCCAGTTATTGTTGCAGATTCCCAATTCGGCACCCCCCACGCAAACGCAACATATTTGCGTGTTAAATTATGCGCCATAAACGTTTTTACCAAACCACGAAATGCCGCATCTGATTTTGCAAATACCATTACACCGCTGGTATCCTTGTCCAAGCGATGAACAACCCCCGGACGCGTTTCCCCACCCAATGCAGACAAATGCGTATGCGACAAAATGTTTTGAACCAATGTCCCGGTTTTGTTCCCCGCAGACGGATACATAACCACACCGCGCGGTTTATTAATAACGATAATATCATCGTCTTCGTATAAAATATCTAAATCAAAATCGTGCGAAACATTATCAGATGCAACCGATGTTGGCTTGGCATCTGGGATTAAAACGATATATTTATCCGACGAATGAACACGTTCTGAAAACTTTACCGGATTGCCATCACGCGTCACAGTAAAACGCTGAATTTCACTGCGCGAAAATTCAGGCATATTACCAGACAAAAATTTATCAAGACGCACGCCAGAATCACCATCTGACACAATAAATTCACGTTGCATTATTTATACTCTTGCCAATCTGTACCAACCTTGCATTCAGACAAATTAATTGTAAATTCACGACCACGCGTACTTACCGGACATTCCAACAAACCCGTTGTAATATTTTGGGTCGCGTCACGTTCGGCATTTCGCCATGCAAATTTAATTTCTGATGGCGCGTGAACACAAACAATACGCAAATTATCAGACGTATTTCCATTTTTATCAATCCAAACGCGAACACTGTCTGCCTCACCATAACACGGGAACGAATCAAGGTAATATAATACCAGACCGTTTTTCGTTAAATCTTTATTTTTTCCCACAAAATCCCCACTGTATTGATGTAACGGCAACCCCGTCACCGCCGACCAATCAACCGTTGTGGAAAAAATACTAACCCTGCGCATAATTTCATCAGCCGCAATTGCAGATACCGCAAATAGCGCACAGGCGCAAAAGATAAAAAATTTCCTCATTTATCCACCCCCGCCAATTCAGCAGATATTTTTTTAACCCCCGCAGATGAATCTGACAATGTATGTGAAAAATTAATTAATGCGCCACCTTCTATTAATGTGCCCGATGGGGCAAAACGCTGCCTGTATAAAACATTACCATCCGCATCATACGACACAATTATTAAATCAGGAACACCATATATTTCTGCAGATTGATTACGCACAGTTCCCATAACCTTAAAATGCGCGACACCTGCATCATCTGTGACAATATCGCTGGCGGTTATGGTCGCGACCAATGGATTTTTGTTACGCTGCGTTGTGTTATAATGTGTTATCACAACAACCGTAAATATAACAGCAGACAACAGTGCACACAACGCCGCAACAAAAACAAAAAAATTGTTCCTGCGCGATGGGGTTTGAACATTCCAGCGATGACCACATATCGCACAACGAACAGGCATTGTCGGGATAGAATCAATGGAATATTCTGTCTTGCAAAAATCACATTTTATTTTCATATTTACACCTATGTTATAGATTATTTCATAAATTATTCTAAATTCAACATGTTATATTTTGCACGAACGTGCGCCTCTATATCCGCAATGGCCGACAAAAAGTCCCCAACGGTTGAATTACTGTTTGCTGCAACGGATGAAAACCTATTGCCAGAATATGTTCCAGACCCTGCTTCACGTGATACAACCCTGGGCGCCATATCGTTTAATACCGGAATAGACAAGTCTGCAAAATTTGCCACAGATGCCGTTGCATCCCAATAGTAATTCGGGTTGGATGTATCCTGAATTTTTTTTCTGATAACCAGGCGTGGCGTTATAGATCCCGCAAAACCAACACTGACATACATCGCATTTATACGACCATATGTCATATCCAACCTGTCGTTTACACGCATCATAGAAATATCATCCGTTGATCCAATTGAAAATCCAGACAACGTTAAATTAGAAACATACAAATCATCTGCGGTAAAGTTGGAAAACTTTGCAACATCGTTTACCAGCAACGTATCTGTGACATCAAGACCACGCGAATCAGACGACATAGAACCAAAAACCGTCGCCATATCCGTAGAAAAGGTACTGTCTATATTTGTCCGATTTTCAAAAATTATTTGATTGGCGGCAATGGTTCCGACATTCAATTTTTCGTCCAAATATAAAGATGTTATATCCAAAAACTTTACATTCGTTAAATCGTGTTCGCCCAAACTGAGTGATGATAACATTGTTGCATCCTGGGCATCCCCAGATGGCACACGCCACAAATATAATGCATTATCACGTTTTACCTGGGTTGTTTGAATAATTCCATTTGTGTCCGATATGCCCAAATCAACAGTATCTGTTCGCCATGCGCCGAATGCACCGTATGCCCGCGTTCCGTCAACAAAACCCATATTACCACCCATTGCGACCAATTGGCGTGTTCGTAATGGCGTTATTTCTGAATCAGAATACACCACCACCCCCTGCAGGGTTGCCTGGTTATTAGAATCAAACGATTTCAAAATGCGTAACTGATATTTATCGTGTGTATCATCTATTATTCCCGAATCCACACCATACATTTCCAAATCGCGCATTTCCAACCTGGTAATATTTTTACCAACTGTCTTCATCAGATTTTCGCGGTTTACAGAAATATACCGTTCCAACGCCGTTTGAATATTTGTCATTTGATTTGCTATTTCGATATTTTCTGCACGCGTTATTGCATCTTGTTGATATTTAAATATAAACGGAACCGCCATCATCGCCAGCGCAACACTTAACAACAATTCCGCCATGATACCACCGCGTGATTTATTATCCGACAAAAATTTATGGCGCATAATCATTGAATCACCTGCTCTTTACTGGGGGTTGTTTGCCACGCGCTGTTATACAGCGATGAAAATTCACGAACATTTGGTGTTGCGTTAATATTAGCGCGCGTTAATGTTAACCGATTAAATTTTGGCAGATTATTCGACGGGAATGACCAATTGCCAATTTTTAATGGCGCGCTATCTGAAACCAATAATTCCCCTGTCACAGTCAATCCATAATCATTATAAAAAACTATTTCATTTGTCGAAACGAATGGAACAAACGCGGAATTTACAGACATTGCCGTAAAATCACTTATGGTGCGCACCGAACTAGATTTCAACACTAAATCTTTGGCGACATCTATTTTGTTATTAATCGTTGCCTTGTCCGCAATAATGCGACCCGTGGTTGTATGCCCCTTGCTGTTAAACGTGCCAACAACCATATTTTTGAAACCACTGGTATCACCGGTGACGCGAAGTGAATTAATGGAAACATTCGCACCATCCATATTTGCACCAGATGCGAAATTTATTGAATTTGCATATATATCTTCGGCATCAACAAATGTTGTAATTGTATTTTGAATTTTTGCAGATGACGCATCAATGCCCGCAACATCAGATATTTCGTTTCCCCCCATATTCAAATCACGTTGCATCTGATTCAAATGTCCGTCCCCAGACGATCCACGGTGTAAATACATTGACCTGTCCTGGCCGGCGAAATCACGTGATATCCTGAATATAATTTGCCCAGATGTAAAATCAGGTGCACCAACCGCCCACGCCGAACTATGTGCCACACCATCAGCACCAACAACCGCCGCATCAGCACCTATTTTTTTAACAATCTGATTTGATTCTAGTTCATTCTGTGCAACATCAAATGCCAAATAAACATCTGTAACCGTTGCACCCGACACAGTATATTTATCAATAAACCCAGATACAACATCTGGTGATATTTGTTGCAATTCATCATCTGTTAATTTAATTTGCGCAACATCAGGCCAATCATCCTGGTTCAAACGCACAAAATTTAACACATCATCACGAACAGAAACAATCTTGTTCGCCAATGATATTGTCTGAATTTCATGATTTACACGTGAAATCTGATTGTATATGAATGGCGCCGCCAATCCAACGATAGCCATGGCCAATATTACCTCTATAATACTGGCACCATGAATATTATCAGAAAAGATTTTCGTATTATATACAGCCATTTCCACCACTTAACAAACATTGTTTTGCATCAATACGCCGCTCTAAACGTTGCCAAAAGACATATTCACAAATAACCTTTTGCGCCAACGAATGAGAATTATAGCTTTTCCCCAAACCAGAAATTATAGATTTGCATGTTTCGGTATCTGCATTTGCGCCAACTGGATTTTTCAATATTTCAATATCGTCATTATTAATTGTTTCAATATATGCATCAGGTAACACGGATGTACCCGCAGGGCGTATATCAACAATCACCTTGCCTGAATCACCACGATTTACCCCCCCGGATGTCTGGTCACGCAGTGTTATATTTGATGCAGAAATATTATCCGTATCAATACCACTGTTGGACGAATACGTTAATCCCGAAGAAGATGAATCAATATACACATCTTGACCACTGGCCGCATTCAGATAAGAATTTATATCCAACCGTTCAACAGAAAAATTAATCCTATCTGCAATCAGATTACCATGCACAGTCCAATCTAATGGCCCAGTAAAACCAGTATGTCCAACCGTCATAGAAAAATCATATACGCCGGCAACATTCGCCGTTAAATTACCCGTATCACCATACGATGCAATTGTCCGTGTGGTCAAATTTCTGGTTGATAATGTACCACGCGTTAATGTCAACGCTGTTTCGCCATTTTTAGATTGAAATACCGTTCTATCCGCCGATATTGTTTTTATTGCGTTTCTGGTTTTTCGGTCAGATTCAACCCCAGAAATATTAATGTTATCAAACTGACCCGTTTCAAATTTACCATTATGTCCAGAAACAACCACCGCCCCAGACAATGAATTCCCCCCCATATCCAAATCATTCAAAAAACGACTATTTTCTAGATTCGTTTCATTCCGACGAACAACATCAGAATACGAATCTGATAAAACAACCCCAACATATACGCCATCATCAATTGGTGTTGCATAAAAGCCAATCCGACGCGCCAATTCAGCGTTATTCAGCTCACTTGTTTTACCACCAATAATTTCTATACCAGCGGTTATATCGGTCGATGTTTTATCAACAATCAAACGAATGTCCTGATTCAGTGGTGTACGCGTTCTAAAACCCATCGGCAAACCATATGGTTCCAGCGTATCAACCAATGCATTTCCGGATAAAATTGTTTGACCATACGATAATGAATCTGCATTTTCACGAACATAAATTCGACTTGCTACCTCAAGATTTCCTATTTGATTAGTTGTGGCATACATTTTTGCATCCATATCACGTGACGACATTCGCCCAACAACCATCGGGATAAAAGCAAACATCACCGTCAATGCCAACAGTGCCTGTAACAAAAAATTACCACTTTGTTTTTGCAAAGATACCCCCCCCTACATAAGGACAGGTTAGCAATTGAAAAAAAATATTGCAAATGATTTTGATATGTTTTACAATCTGTATCGTTAGCAAAGGTTATTTGTTTGCACAGCACATATTTCCTTACAATAATTAATAAAAAGAAAAAATTATGGTAGCAAAAAAACAGCAATCTAATGTAGGCATGATGATACAACGGTGTCA